>CAYYNI010000132.1:0-5805 GCA_964472765.1 uncultured Thermotogaceae bacterium
AGAAAAAATGTTTATGTCCCGGTGATGTTGATTTAGAATGCGACATCCTATGTCACAGTTGTTTGGGTATACTGTTGTTGTGATATTCTTTAAGGAGGCGGTTTTTTTATGATCAACAAGGATTATTTAATGATCTCATTCAAGGGTAGTGCATTCGAAGTGGGCAAAAAATGGGGGGAATTGGCGATTCAAAACCAGGCGTTTAAGGAATTTATGCTGTATCGTTCTGATTTTGCAAAAAACATTCCCGGTAAAACTATGAATCATATCATTCGTTTTTTAGACCAATACTGTCCCAATGTGAATGAAGAAATCAACGGCATGGCGGATGTTTTGGGGGTAAAACCGGAAGAAATCAGTTATTATTTATTCTCCTACAAATTCAAAGGTTCATGCAGTCATTTCGGGCTGACCCGTCGATGCACCCAAAACAGTCACACGCTGTTGGCAAGAAGTTATGAGTTTTCAGATGAAATGACCGATTGCATCTTTGCGGATATTCAGGAGGATGGCTGTGCCAGAACGATGGGATTTACTTCCATTGTCTTTGGACGTTTGGACGGGATGAATGAGCATGGCTTGGCCATGACGATGACGGCTGGGATCCCCCCGATTGAAGAATTCGGTGCCGAGGGAATCATGTTTTGGACGGTCATGCGAAAGGTTTTGGACACCTGCAAGGATATTCATGAGGCCTGGGATGTCATCAACAGCATTCCTTCCGGATTTTGTCCCACGTATCTGGTGGCTGACCAACAGGGGCGCATCATGCTTGTGGAGCAAACGCCTGAGAAAATTCAACGCCAGATTATTGACACCGGGTCCGATGAGCATTTGTTGGCCGATACCAATCATTTCAATCTGGATGGGATGATTCCGTCTCGAAAACATGTTTTCAAGCAGTCTGTTCATCGTTATGATACGATTTTAAAGACGTTTGAGGAAGATAGACCGTACACCCTTGAAGAAATCCAATCTCTTTTAACCACCCGTTACCCGAAAGGTTTAAGCGCCCCGTATTTTAAAGAGGTTTTTGGAACCCTGTGGGCTTGTATCTTCAACTGTGAGGAGAGAACGATCAGAGTACGTATGGGTAATATCTCTCGAGACTGGCAGCGTTTTTCGTTTGATCTGCCAATTCACGAAGGGGTTCAGTCTTTTTCGATTGATTTAATGGATGAAATCGCACCGGAGAGTTATTGGGAGAAGTTTTAAACGTCGCTTCAGGCACTGTTACAAAAAACACACTATTTAAAGATGGGAATATCGACAGTCAGACAAATCCCCCCATGGGGGGATTTGTGATTATTCAGTGCCTGCTACAATCGCATCCGCAATGGTCAATGCCTTTCCCGCAGATTCCAGTGAAAGACCTGGAATAGTGGTATTATTTTCTATACTGTTGATCACTTCTTGGATAAGCATCTCATATTCATTCATCCCGGGTATTTCAACCGAGATCGCTTTTTCAGAAGTGAAAAGGTTCATCTTTTCAAATACTGTTTCTCCATATTCCCCTGCAAAATGGATGCTTCCTTTCTCGAAAACGACTGTAAACCCTAATTGAAAGGGAGCTTTAGCAGATAATAAACTGGTTGCCTCCACCATCGCTATGGCATCTTTGTAAGTCAGTGTGGCAAAGACCTGGGAATTCTTTTTTTCCAATCCTTTTGCATCAACTTTCAAAGGAGTCCCCAATAGCTCAGAGACAAAATCCAGGTTATGAATCATCATGTCATAGACTAACTTGCGAATGGACATATCACCCCAGTTTGGTGGCGTTCGTTGATAACAACTCACCGAGAGGGGCCTTCCTAAAGATTGTTCTTTGGTTTTTTCTATGGCATATCGATGGGGATCGGAATATTTGATAAACAAGTCTACAAAGACTTTTTTGTGATGGGTTTGAGCAGCTTGCTTCATTGCTTCTATTTCAGAAACATCATAACTAACGGGTGTTTCACAAAAAACATGTTTGCCGTTTTCAAGGGCTTTGATCACATACTCTTTATGCATTTTTGTGGGCAAACAGATATCGACCAGTTCGATGGTGCCATCTGTTAATATTTCTTCTATTTTGTCAGTGGTTTTTGTAGAAAATTCACTTTCTAACCTGTTCAATTTGTCCCGGTTTCTTCCAAAGATCTTCACGATTTGTACGTTGTCCATCTTTTGATAGATCTTTGCGTGTTCTTTCCCAAATCCGGTTCCCAGAATGCCAACCTTCACCATGTTTTTTTACTCCTAATTCTCCGACTCGCTATAATTTCATTTTGAGTATTTCTTCTTCATCGTCCTTTTCTCCCGTATCCACAAAACCGTAATTCAAATAGAACTGATAAGGACTGACGTCTCCCATCACACAGGATGTGTAAAAATATTTATTCCCTTCTTTTCTGAATTTATCCGTCACGATGTCCAATGCCTTTTTTCCGTAACCTTTTCCCTGGTAATCTTTGGCAATCATAAAACGCCAGAGCATCACACTGGGGTGTTCTTCTTTGGGAATCTCTTCATCATCCAGTTTGACATCCACCATGACAAATCCGATGGGTTCTTCATCCAAATAAATGGCTCTGAACCAGGCATGATCAGGAGAAAAGTGGGCTTGTGCCACAGAATAGACATTAGGCGCAACACATTTTTGTTGCTCCGGAGTCAGCGTATCACTCAATCTACATACTTTAACAAGGTTCTCCATATTCATTTCCACCAATCTGACTTCGTTCATGGATTCACTCCTTTATAACAAACTGTAATTTTGGTTTTTAAAGTATATCACAGTCTCTTTGTGTGATAAAAAAGGGTGGATTTACTCAACGCATTGAGCAAAACGGGACGAATATACTCAATGGATATGTTCTGAAATTTCAAAAAAAGGCGTTTTACCGGCAAAAGTCATACCGTTTTTTTGTTCCTGTTATTGATTTGAATGGTTGCTTAAAGTTCCATACAATAAAGGATAATCGCTTGTTGAACAGCTAATAAATCTTTCTTGAATTCATAGCCTACAAAATAATCACTGTCAATGACCGCCGCAGATACTTCCTCTCCCCTGGTAAAGGGCGGGCAGGGATTTAGCAGGGCATTTTCATTGGCTTTTTTCATTCTTTCAAGCGTTATCCTGTGATTGGCAAATCGTTGTTTGACAGCGGCGGGCAATGGATCGGTCAGGATGATGTCGATCCCCATCATGGCTTCGTCCAGATCGGCTATCACATTAACGCCTTCCATTTCAAAGCCTTTCGGGCAACTTTGTTTCAAGTTCAATCCCAGTAATTGAGAGGCTTCTTTCCAGGCCAGTCCGATATTTCCGGTCGCCCCTACGAACAGGTAATGGGCCTGTAGATAGTCATCTCTCAATTTTGATAGGCTGTAAAGATCCGAGAGCACTTCGCAAGGGTGATTGACCTTTGTCATGGCATTGATAACCGGATGGCTGCTGGTTTGAGCCATTTTTTCGATCAGTTTGATGTCCTGATGTCTGACGATCACCACATCTGCCCAATTATCCAGATAACCCATCACGTCAACGATGGCTTCTTTTTTGTCCAGTGTGTCAGATGGGAACAGTATCGTTTGGGCCCCCAGCTGATGAACCCCTTTTTCAAAAGTGACTCTTGTTCGAATGCTGCTGGACGGGAAAAACAGAACGATAGTTTTGCCTTTTAATGAGTCTTTGTAAGCATGAATGTGATCGGCAATTTTGAAGATGTTTTCCACATCGCTTTTTGTTATTTGTTTTAAGCTAATGAGGTCTTTCATCTGTTTAAACTCTCCAATACAAAGATTTCTCTTTCCACCCATTTTGAAACGTTAACCTTTTGGGTATGAAATACCTTCTTATTTTGGTTAATCGCTTCCGAAACGCTGATCCAGACGGGGTGGAATCCAAGGTCTTGTTCATAAGGGTCTAAATCCATTTCACATTGGTTTTCGCTGACTTGACATAAATAATAGGATGAAACCATTTTAAACACATCGAATGCCGGCTCAAGTGCCTTTTTATACTCGATAACCGTTCCGATTTTTTCCCCGATTTGAGATACAACGGCCCCGCATTCTTCCTTAATTTCCCTGATCAGGGTGTCTTCAGGCGATTCGGCCCCTTCAATGCCCCCACCGGGGAATTTGTAATCACCATTTTGAAGTGAATGAATCATCAGGATCTGTTCGCCTTTTAAAATAACCCCCTTAACGGCTTCCCGAATAAAGGTTTTCCCGGCTTTTTCTAATGGTGCATCGTATTCAAATTCTTTGTAAAAAGGCATCTTGCCCTCCCCTTATCAAAAAAGACCAGCACGAATCGTGATCAAACCGGTCTTAGATCATTTGATCGTTATATGTTTAATCGTTCCATGTGGCTTACGTTTTTTTCAAAATCAGGTGATGATTCTGTTCGAAGCGTTTAGCAACCGCTAAAAGTCAAAGGTGATACGATTTCGCCCCGATTTTTTACTGTGATACATGAGTTTATCAGCCCGTTCCACTATGGTGTCGACATCATCGCCTTTTTGGACCAATGTCGCTCCCATAGAGGCTGTCACAGATATAAGTGTGGGGTCTTCATCCGGCTTGCCTCCTGAGATTCGTTCGGATATGAAGCTCTTTTCAATAAGGAAACGCAACCGTTCCACCACTTTTTTGAAGATGTCCGGTTCGATTTCAGGGAAGACCGCAACAAACTCCTCTCCTCCCCATCTGCCAACCAGATCCGTATCCCTGGTGTTGCTTAGCATGGTGTTGCTGATCATTTTTAGGACTTTGTCCCCGGTATCATGGGAATAGGTGTCGTTGATGCTTTTAAAATGATCGATATCCAAAAATACCAATCCGAATGACATATCGTAATGTTGATAGAGATCGATGAGCATTTTGATTTTTTCTTTCATAAATCGCCGATTGGCGATCGAACACAGTTCGTCTTTTGAGGCGAGTTTTTCCAGCTCGATCAGTTTTTTTTCGATGTCCTCGGGGAATTTTTCATCGGTGAAGACCTCCACCCCCCCCTCCACGATACCCGTTTCAGGATTTTGCATCGGGATGGTTTTGATATTCACCGGAACCCGATGGCCATCTTTATGATGAAGATAGACCCTTCCGGCAAACTTCTCCAAAGTCTTGATCGTCATAGCCAAAGGACACAAGCCGGTACACAGATTGTTGCCGTTGTCATCCACGTGCACCAGGAGATTATCGTAGCAATGCGTGCCTTCCACCTCTTGGGCCAAATAGCCGGTTATTCTTTCGGCGGCTTTATTCCAGTAGGTGATTTTTCGGTTGTTGTCGACGAAATAGACCCCTTCATGTAGTTCTTCAAGCAATCCTTTATAAAATTCGTTGGTTTCCACGATGATCATCTCCTTGTTCAATTTTATCATGAAAGTTTGTCAAATGATAGAAGCGGTCATTTCTGAGGAAACGAATTCATTCGGAACATAAGTAAACATAACTTTTAAAATAAGTAACAGTACTAAAAACGCCCTCTTTTTTGTCTGGTCAAAAAGCCTTGTAAGGCACTTTTAATGAGAAAAGCAAAGAATTTAGAATGTATATCACAATTAGTGTAATTGGATTTGACATAACGTGATATTTGTGGTATGATCTTTATGTGATCACGAATGGTGATATAAAGAAATAATGAGACACTATTTGTGTAAGACAATACAAGATGAAAGGAGGTGTAACGATGGCGATCGGTGATATTGCAAGTATGGATCTTGAAACCAAGAAATTGGAAATCATCCTGGACACAGGTGTTGTTGGGGATAAACCGGTGTTGAAACGGGTGTATGTCCCAATCAA
>CAYYNI010000133.1:0-5790 GCA_964472765.1 uncultured Thermotogaceae bacterium
GCATTGCCGGTACAAAAACAGGCGGGGTCATTTTCAAAAAAGGTGAAATATTTGGTAAATTCAACCGAGAGAACCTTTTTAGTGAGTTTGAAAAAGAACTTCAAAAACTTATTGATCAATAAATTCATCGTATCAACGTTGATCATGGCTTTATGCCTATTGACATACACTTTTTCCAGGGAATTGTTCATTGATATTTCCAAGGGAATCGGTTTCACTATAGAATATTCAAGAATTGTCAGACAGTTTATGGTTGAGAAGAACGGCCGCTTATCTGACTACACTGGGGAATGGCTGGTAGTTAAAAAAATCGAACCCCCAACGGTGAATCTTTCGATGCCTTTTTCAGTTCCCACGCTGATTCAATTGGCGAATGGGGTTAATTTGTCGGATCAAAAAGGCTACGGAAACGTCGTGATTCAAACAGCCCCAAATCAATCCAACGGCATATCTGAAAAACTATTCGAAACAGTCTCTGTCACATTTTGTGTCTTTCCTTGGGAATTTGAAAATGGTATGCTGGAAGTTAAAAGCAGAGACTATCAGCAGTTTTTACCTGTGTATATCACCTATTTAGGCTATCAAAACAAATTGAACGATTTAATGATATACCTCAAAAGTGAACAGGAATCATTTGAAATGCTATTGGATCCCGCTTTAAAAACAATTCAAACTAAACATTATTCCTCACCCCCGCAAACAACTTATCAAATTCCTCTGATGTCCAAAAAAGTGAGAATGGTTCGGGCAAAACTTGGTGAATCACTTCTCTTAATGGAAACCACTAGCGGTATTTGGAATGCCCCAGATGATATCGAAAAAGATACTTCATTCCTATATGAAGCATTAGTACCTGGAACATACACCGTTAAATTTACTTCCACAACTTTCATCACAGACTATTTCATCACTGTGAAATAGAAAAAACTAAATTTGAAGCTGATAAAAAATTGTAATGGAAAAGCATGAAAAACGCAAGAATTAAGAGGTGATGGGGTGCTATAATCATTAGGATGTCTAACTATAATGAGGTGACGAGATGGTATTTATTGCAACTTTTTCCCACTTTTTGGCTGATTTTTTGGGTTCAATTTTTAAACCTCTGGGTCCTTATTTCATCCAAACCTATGAAATAGATGCCGCAACTTTTGGAAGCACCATTGCCCTGATATCTTCACTCGCCAGCCTCATGCAGATCGGGTTCGGACTTTTTTATGATAATGTGAAAAGAGACGGCATTCACATCTTAATTTTGCTGTTTTTAATCATTATGTTTATGGGATTATTGGGATTTGCCACTTCGTTTTTTGTGGTCACTATTTTTATTTTCCTGATTACACTTCTGAATTCAGCCTATCATCCCCTGGGAGCCAGTCTGGCCGGATCTCTGAACCGAGGTCGTGATGTAGCGCTTTTCTCCGTTTTCGGCACATTTGGCGCAGCTGCTGGTCCGGTCTTTATCACACTTTATACAAGCAAAATTGGATTTAATAAACTTTATATTGCCGCAATCATTCTCATCGTGATTCTGATTCCCATTATTCCAAAAATATCAAAATATCAAAAAGACATCACCATTCGAAAACGTTTTCCGGGTTTTAAAGCATTAAAATCAATTCTCCCGATATTCTTGGTGGTTCTTTTTAGAAGTTTTATCATGGATCTATTTCACATTTATGTTCCCATTTTTCTGGAGGCCAAAGGAGAATCTCTTGTCACCGGTGGCGCTTTTCTGACTTTGGGATTGCTGGGAGGCATGTTGACCACCTTTTTGGGAGTCATGTTTCGGGAAAAAATCGGTATTTTCAGAATCAACCTGATCGGGTTTGGTTCCATGGGCATCATGGGGATCCTTTTCTTTTTTACCGATGCGCTTTTCTTAAGAGCCACTTTTTACATCCTTTTTGATGCCGGCGCTTTTTTGACGATGTCTGCTAACATACTGGAAGCACAAACCCGTATGCCAAATAATCGTGCATTTGCTTCTTCTGTTACCATGGGATTTGCCTGGTCTATTGGTGGATTCCTTGGAGCCGGATATGCTGCTCTGTTTGGAAATAGGGTGGACTTTCTCATTATCAGCTTATCCATCTTTTCAATGTGCCTAAGCCTGTTGATGATCTATTTCTCTGCAAGATTCGGAAGGAAAAGAAGACAAGCTGCTTCGTAAAAAAATATAGTATAATGAACCTATCATACTCTGAATTCATGGTTATACACTGGAATCATGCCAAAAAAAGTCAAGATCCTTTATAAAAAAGTAAAAAAATTCATCCTGAGAAGGTGGCGATTTTATGAGACTCAAACTTTTAACGTTTTTTTTAATTTTTATCTCAATGACATCTGCTTTTTCTGTTTCTGCCGAAAAACAGGAGAAACTGAATGTATTTCGAGATTACATCTTGGAAATGAAAGAAAACTGGAAAGTACCCGGAATGGCTGTAGGGATCGTCGATTCAGACGAAGTCATCTTCATGGAGACTTTTGGAACCTTATCCAACAAAGGCATAACGGATGTGAACGAACATACCACTTTCCAAATCGGATCCACATCAAAAGCCTTCACAGCCACGTTAATGGCCATACTGGCAGAAACCGGAGAGATTTCATGGAATGACCGGGTCAGAGACCACTATCCAACGTTTCAAATGGCAGACCCCTGGGTCAGTGATAACATGCGCATCCACGATCTGATGGCGCAACACAGCGGGATGTATCCCTATGTCGGCGATATGGCCGTTATTTTTGGATTTGACGAGGATTATATTCTGGACAAATTAAAATACATGCAACCTCTTTACCAGTTCAGAAAAGATTTTACCTATGTGAACACCTTGTTTTTGGTGAGTGAAAAAATACTGGAATCCAAATATCAAAGCTCATTTGAATCTATTCTACACGAGAAGATATTTGGACCGTTATCCATGAAAGATACCACCATCAGCTATGAAAAACACCTGCAAAATAAAAATAAAACCACGACCCATGTGTACGCTAAAGAAAGCAAATCCGGTGAAATAGCATTTGAAGTGAAACCGCTTAATCCTTTGGAGCCACAGTTTGAGTGGTCCTATATCTATGCGCCAGCTGGAGGAATCGACTCAAGTATCAGCGATATGGTGAAATGGCTGACGTTTAACATGAATTATGGTGAATACAACGGCCAAAGACTTTTGTCAGAACAATCCATGGTATACCTGCATACGCCTACAACGATACTATCTTCCAATAAAAAAGGCGATCTAAAGGCTTACTGTCAGGGATGGGTATACGAAACCTTTTTATCTTACCCCATGATGTGGCACAACGGCAGCACCATGGGTTCAAAAACCATGATAGCTTTTATTCCGGACCTGGATATCGGTATAGTCATCTTAACCAATGTGGGAGATATTAACCTTCCGGATAATCTGGTTAAAGACTTTTTTGAAATGGTGATTACCGGAGAAATGGGAACCAGGGCTAAAACCGAATTCGAACAATCCATACAGGCCATACAAAATCCAACCGTCTTTCAGCCGGAACAGTTTTCAGATCCTTTGGAACTGAGCGCTTATTGCGGAACCTACTACAATGATGTATACGGACCGGTTCAGATTGAACAGGTCAACGACACCCTTCAAATGAGACTTGGCCCATTGGACGACCCGTTCCAATTCGAACATCTCAATCGGGACTCTTTTGAAGTCTTCTACAACAAATGCGGTATCACTTCCATTGGAGTGGCAACGTTTAAAATTAATGTGTTCAAAACAGCTGAATCCTTCTCCATTGATGCGCTGTCTGCCGAAGGAACCGGAGATTTTACAAGAATAGAAGATGATGAGAGAAAAAATAATTATTAGTATTATCTGTATAGTTATTTACCCTTTAAAAAAATCCCCTTTTAAAATAGGGGATTTTTTTAGTATGTACTTTTTGAAAAAACTCGAATTTGTTTAAAAACAAATGGATCCTCTCAATAGTTAAAGATAAAATGAAATAATCACTTCTAAAGAGAAATAATCGGATTTGTATTAAAAAAAAAGAAAGGGTATGATCAGTTAAACGATTAACTAAACGTTTAACTGAGGAGTGAAAAAATGGGACTGAGCATGAAAGATATTGCTAAAACTGCCGGAGTATCAGTCGCAACGGTATCTAACACGATATCAGGCAAAAAATATGTCAGTCCTGAATTAAAAGCTCAGGTTATGCAAACGATAGAAGCACTAGGATATAAACCGAGTAAAATTGCTCAAAATCTAAAACAAAACCGCACCTACATCATTGGACTTTTAATACCGGATATTACAAACCCATATTTTGCAGAAATTGCCAGAGGAATAGAAAAAATTTCTGTAGAAAATGACTTTCAATTCTTTTTAACGAATACAGATGGTGAAATTAAACAAGAGCGAAGAATCCTGGATACTTTCATTTCACAACGTGTTGAAGGTATTATCAACGTTGCCCCGAGAATGTCTGAAAAGGAAATCCTTAAAAATCTTCATAATATTCCAACGGTTATTTTAGATCGAGAAATGAATCAGAACGAACCGCTAATAGATAGTATTTATATGTGTAATGAAAAGGGTGCTAAGCAGGTTGCAGAACATTTTCTCAGTAAACATTATAAAAACTTTGCATGCATTGCAGGTCCTCAAGAAGTATCACCAGCACAAAAAAGACTCAAGGGCTTTATTGATCGCTTAATCGGAGCAGGAATTTCTATGGAAAAAATCAAGGTGTATTTTGGAGATTTTAAATACGACAGTGGCTATAAACTCTCGCAAAAATTAATCCAAGAAAACGAATTTCCCTTAGCCCTATTTGCTTGTAATGATCTGATGGCGTGGGGAGCCATTGAAGCAATAAAGGAGAAAGATATCAAAATACCTGATGATATAGCAATTATCGGATATGACAATATATTCATTTCCAGACTAGTTGTACCGGCATTAACAACCGTAGATCAATCAAAATATGAAGCCGGTGTTCAAGCGATGAATTCTTTGCTTGAAAAAATTCAGCAAGTGCAAGAAGAAAAAGAACCCGTTCATCATCTCATCGAATTAAAAACACAAATTATCATTAGACAATCAGCATAAAGGAGGAAAAAAATGAAAACAAGAGGAATTTTACACAACGATTTAGCAAGAGCGGTAGCAAGATTGGGACATGGAGATATGATAGTAATCACTGATAGGGGTTTTCCATTTCCACGACATGACAAAACAGAGTGTATTGATGTTTCAGTTGGAAGGGGATTACCGGGTTTCACAGATGTTGTCAAGGTTGTTTTAGAAGAACTGGAGATTGAAAAAGTTATTATTGCAGATGAAACCAAAACCGTAAGCCCCAAAATCTATGAGGAATTAAAAAATATCATCTCCTCGATCAACAACAAAGGAAATCCTATTGTCGAAGAAAATATCCCTCATCCAGATTTCAAACATATGGTCTTAAACGGTTCCTTAGAAGGAAAAGAAATGAAAGTCTTTGTGAAAACAGGTGAATTTACACCTTATGCCAATATCATTTTAGTATCCGGAGTGGACTTCTAGAGCATGATCATCAAAAAAGAGAAAGATCATTTGGAGAGAATTTTCAAAAATAAAAAACCAATCATTGGAATGATACATTTAAAACCTTTACCGGGCTCTCCGCTTTATGATCCTCAAAAATGCGATTTCGAGAAGGTATTGGAAATCGCTTTGAATGAAGCAAAGATATTAAAAGAGGAAGGGGTAGACGGGCTGCAGGTGGAAAACATTTGGGATTATCCGTACCTCCCCGGTGAAAAAATCG
>CAYYNI010000134.1:0-5722 GCA_964472765.1 uncultured Thermotogaceae bacterium
TTTGCTCTCTATTTGTAAAAAAAATGCCTTTTTATCATGTGTGTATTAGTAATCACCTGTGTTATAATTTGATACTAATTACTAATGATGCTTAACCTGTTTACAAAACCGAGTATCAATGGGAGTCGTTTCAAATGCCAAAAGAAGCCATAAAACGTACGGTATTCGCCTGGACCATCATCATTATCCTGATTATTTCATTGATAGGCGGCATTTTAACCCTGTATATTACCCGTCAGGCGTGTTCGTTTGCCGAGACCATCAATCGGTTGGGGATCATCCGAGGTTCCATTCAAAGGCTTTCCAAATTGGAGCTGTCTGACATTGCCAGCGATCATCTGATCGATGACATCGAGATGGCGATGGCGGCATTCCGGTCGGAACAGGTTCATTTGAAAGAGGATTCGAGGCTATCGGTGTGTCTGGTCGAAATGTCAACTGCCTGGTCCCTCATGAAAGAACAAATTGATCAGTACCGTGAAGATTCCTCGGAGACAAATAAAGTGAACTTACTGGAAAAAAGCGAAGAAATATGGACGGTGGCCAATGAAATGGTACTTGCCTCTCAGCTGGACTCTGAAGATGAAGTCAACAGTTTCCAACTCATTTACATCATTTCCTTTACGAATCTTTTATTGGGGATGGTGGCCATCATCCTTCTACAAAACTATGTCAAAAAGGCATTGGAGCGGTTGGCGCATTACGATGAATTAACGCAGTTGTACAACAGGCGCTATTTTAACGAAATGCTCAATCAGGAAATCAGCAGATCCTCCCGATACGACAACAAATTTTCATTGATTCTGTTTGACATCGACCATTTCAAGCGTGTCAACGACAGCTTCGGTCACGATGTGGGAGATGCTGTTTTACAGACGCTGTCCCAGATTATCCGGGCCAACATCCGAAAAAGCGATGTCCTTGCCAGAATAGGCGGTGAGGAATTTGCCGTTATTGCCACAGAAACACCCCTTTCAGGTGGATTGGAATTAGCCGAAAAGTTGAGAAAAGCCGTACAGGTCCATCCTTTCAATCCGATCCATCAGCTCACGATCAGCCTGGGGATCAGTGAATTCAGACCCTCAGATGATTCCAACACGTTGTTCAAGCGGTCAGATAACGCCCTTTACAAGGCAAAAAACAACGGGAGAAACCGAAGTGAAATCATTTGACTATTGGTATTTCCAAAGAAGTGCTATAATAGTATAATAAGAATTATTTGTTTACGTCATTTATAGTCATAATACCTTTTTCGCATTCTTTTCATTTTTTTCCTAAATGATCAGTACAGGCATCGTCAGTGTTCTCTATTTTTTCAATGATGAAAAAAGGACGGAGGTGTATCATGGATATAGCTAGTCTATTCGGAATGCTCACAAACAGCTCGATGTTAGAAAAGTTAGGCGGAACGGTCGGCGCAGATAAAAACCAGGTACAGAAATTGGTAAACCTGGGAATGCCCACCCTGTTAAAAGCCATGGACCGGAATGCGCAATCAGAAAATGGCGCACAGTCTCTTTACAATGCTTTGCAGAAGCATCAGGATGATAATGTGGAGGATTGGGCACAAAACCTGGACAAAGTCGACACCACAGACGGCTCAAAAATCCTGAACCACATTTTCCAAGATAAACAGGAACGGGTACAAACCAATCTGGCCAAACAAACTCACATGGAGTCCAATCAGGTTTCAACCCTTCTCAGTCAACTGGCACCCCTGTTGATGGGGACTCTGGGACAGCAGCAAAAACAGCAGGGAGTCGATGTGTCTGGATTGTCTAACCTTCTGGGCGGCGCTGCAGAACAAACCGGCGGCAGCGGCATCATGAAAATTGCGGAACAGCTTTTGGATAAAGACAAAGACGGCAGTATTATCGATGATATCGGTAGGATATTTGGCAATCTGTTTAAGAGAAATAAATAGTTATATAAATCCTCTCAAGAAAAAACGGGAAACTGTAAAATTTTCCCGTTTTTTCATTCAAATCTGAGGACAGAAAGCGTCTGTTGCGTCTGAATCTAGGGCTTGGAGAACAATAGCCAAAAAATCCTATTTGAAAATATTGAAACAAAAAAGAAGAGATACAGAGATTCCAAAGCCGGCTATCCTTTGACCAAACAGATTCAGTCTGTTCATCTTCCCAAACTTTTCTGGGTAAAAATATCACTAATCAGAACCCTTTCAGTAAAGAGAATCAGAGGGTTTATGGGTGTTGTGAATGAACAGGAGTTGAATGAAATCATCGAAGGGTTGTTTTTGTTTTTGAAGTGAAACCCTTTTTCATATCATGATTCCGCTGCAAAAACCTTTTTTTCTATTGATTTCCCATAAAGGTGTCTTCGCTATTGCTCTGCGCCATGAAGCTTTGAGTAAGTTTTAAACGGTTCCAACCATTCTTCGGTCAAAATAAGCGTTTTCATGTGCTTACCCCTGCATGTCAAACATCTGTTTTAAAATCTGTGTACCGGTTGAAGTTCTGAAGATCGTCTTCTGGATTCGCTCAATGGCCTTTGCATCGTATGATCCTTCGAACAGATTGACCAGAAAATCTGCTTCAACCAGTATTTGATAATCCAGTCCGTCGATGTTCTCATAAGTGTGATGATGCCCCACCAGATAACAGACCCTTTCAATCAACGGCTGGTCGAAAGCTATGTTTTTCAACATCTTATGCGCTTCAGCCGGCCCCAGCTGTTCCTGCAACTCGCCGTTAGCGCTGCCGTATTGTTCTAAAGCGATTTTGATTCCAATGTCGTGAACAAGGGCAGCTGCCTCAATTATCAACAGCTGCGCAGCGGAGACCCCTTCCAGTTGTCCGATCAGTTTGGCGAATGAGTGGACCTTAACCAAATGCTGAATCCGATCGGGATGTCCCGATTCATAGGCCACCATCATCATATATAAAGCGTTGATCTGCGCTTGCGTTTCTATTGTTATCCCCCCCTATTATTGGTTTACTTCGAGCATTTCAATGGCATGATACGGGCATACATTGTAACATAAAGAGCATCCCACACATTTTTCGCTGTCAATAACCGCCAGTTTGTCTTGCATCGTTATGGCACCATATCCGGCATCCTGACATGAAATTTCGCAAATTTTACAGCCAATACAGTGTTTTTCGTTAACAACCGCCTTTACATTAAATCCCATGTCTAATGATTCGTAACTGCATATCATCTCATTACCCATACCCAAAAAGTCATCTAGCTTTGTAAATTGATGCCATTCCATGAATTCGATCAGTTGGGTTTTCAAGGCTTTGATCAGCTTGAACCCGTACAGCATAACAGCCGTTGCGATTTGAACCACCGGAGCTCCCAACAAGAGGAATTCAACCGCATCGAACCCGTTGGATATGCCGCCGCTTCCCATGACCGGTATTCCAGGACACTTTAAGAGGGCACTGACACTTTTTAAAGCGATGGGTTTGATCCCGGCTCCCGAATAACCCCCGTATGTGGCATGTCCGCCGATATTAGGCTTGGGTTTGAGGGTTTTAAGATCGAATCCCATAAAGGACGGAATGGTGTTAATGGCACAAATACCATCTGCACCTGCATCCGCAACGGCTTGCCCCGTTTGAGTAATGTCTGTGATGGCGGCAGTCAATTTTGGGATCACCGGTAAGTGAATCTGAGGATCGTTTTTCATCCAGCTGACAATTTGTGCGCATATCTGAGGATTCTGTCCGATCGCCGCCCCTTTTCCCTTATCCGGGTAACCGTTGGGGCATGAAAAATTCAACTCCAGCAAGTCAACTCCCGCTTGTTGGCAAGCCAAGGCAAGGTTTTTCCAGTTGTCATACCGCTCTGCCTCCCCCATCATACTGCCGATAATTCTCTTTTCAGGATAATCCTCTTTTAGTCGCCGGATGATATTCAGCCATTCTTCAGTCTTTTTTTCACTGACCTGTTCCAAATTGAAGAAGCCGTTGACAAGCCGTCCGGTTTTGCGTACGGCAAAACGGTTGGTCAAATTTCTCGCCGGTTCATGCATCAATGTCTTGATGACTGCACCGCTCCATCCTTCGTCAAATGCCCTGCGAATCTTTTCTTCATCTCCCGTTGGTGGCGCAGAAGCCAAAACAAAGGGATTCTCGAATTGAACTTTTGCAAATTCCGTTGTAATATCCATCTTTCACCTCAAAAAATAACTGTTCCCACATGCGTTTGGTCTATAAAAGCTGATCCTGATACCACATGTGGATCATTGGAATTATGACAAAACGTCATCAACGAAAAATCAGGATGTGTGGCTTTGATCATGACGAATTTCGTTTCCTCATAGGTCATCGGTCTAACAACGTTGAACCAACGGATGTTGTCCACCGTCAGCCTCTTTTCAACCCCTTCATGCAGGATATAATCAAATTCCTGAAAGATCTTGATCTCATTGTCCGTGATATCTGCCACTTGTTTGTTGATAACAGTGTAAGTCCCTTCCGGGAGAATCTCACCACTCAAGAGCATAATGCCATTTTGAAAAAAGACTTCATCACTGCGAACTAAGCCCGGTTCTTCAATGGTAAAGCTCTCTTCAAAAACATAACTGGTTTCTGTGATAGAACGCATGGTAATCTGATCACCTTCTTGGGCGATGTGGACAAATCCGGCCCCATACTGGTATGGCAACTGCTCATAACGCCAGTATCCCTCCAAATTCACAAACAACGATAAAAGCCTTGAAACTCTACAACCAGTGAAAACCATCATCAAAACTAATAAACTGAATATAATCGTCGGGAGTCTTCTCTTCATTCAACTCACCTCATTTTTATTAGACAATATTGCATTATAGCATGGTTCCACTGAAAAAAGGTCTTTTTCGAAGATAAAATCGAAAAATCAAACCATGGTATGATAAAATGATGTGTTATTGATAACACCCGTTCATTATATTAAAGACAGGAGGAATCAAAGAACATGAAAATGGTTGTTCTGCACGGTCAAATGCATCAGGGAAGTACCTACCATATCACAAAACAGTTTATTCACCATCTTTCACAAAATAACACAGATATTCAGGAATTTTTTCTGCCAAAAGATGCCCCACATGCGTGTGTGGGTTGTTTTAATTGCTTCACAAAAGGTGAAACAAATTGTCCCCACGCTGATTGGATACAACCCATTGCAAAAGCCATTGAAGAAGCGGATCTGATCATCCTGGAATCGCCTTGCTATGTCATGGGAATGACCGGCCAGCTTAAAGCCGTTCTGGACCACTTCGGTTATCGATGGATGCCTCACCGCCCCCACCCAGCAATGTTTTCCAAAGTAGGCCTGGTCATTTCAACGGCAGCAGGTGCGGGCACAAAAAAGGTGACCAAAGCAATGAAAGAAAACCTGTTCTTTTGGGGGATCCCAAAAATCTACCGTTATGGCAAGAATGTCAATGCCATGAACTGGCAAGGGGTTAATGAGAAAAAGAAGTTGAAGATTGAACGAGAAGTGATAAAAAAAAGCCGAAGCATTTCCAAGCACATCGGCCATGCTAAGCCGGGTCTGAAAACCAAGTTCATGTTCCAAATCATGCAAATGATGCAAAAAGGAAATGATTACAATCCCCTTGATAAAGAACATTGGGAGAATAACGGATGGCTGGCTAAGCAGAAACCCTGGCAGATAACAAGCTCTAAAAAGCAGCGATGAACCGCACTCAATTTGTGCTATAATCACTTCGCTTCTGGAGGTGATGACATGTATAAACACATTTTGAGAG
>CAYYNI010000135.1:0-5621 GCA_964472765.1 uncultured Thermotogaceae bacterium
CTGAAATAATCAGGCGGCACACCTGCCACATGGGTGGGGCGACGGTCCTCATCCAGCATAAAACCCTCCGGATAGGCCCATAAATCGGAAGAATCACTGGAGATAAAGATGGGAATGTCTCCGATAATGGAAATCCCGTTTTCATTGGCATATTGCTTCAACTCTCCCCATTGTTTGAAAAAGAGGAATTGAGAGAACTTGTGATTTTGAATGCTGTTATGAAGTGTCTCCGAAGCCCTTTCCAGCGCTTCCGGTACCCGGTGCCTGAGATCGTGTTCCCAGTTCAACCAGCTCTCCCCGTTATGCTCGTCCTTAATAGCCATGAAAAGGGTGTAATCATTCAGCCAATATCCCTCACGGGTACAGAATGCTTCAAAAGCCTCTTTCAAATGATCGGCGCTGTGGTTCTTAAAGGCTTTGTACGCAAGTTTCAGCAAATGAACCTTAAATGAAATCACCGGACCGTAATCCACCTTTTCTTCGGGAAATACCGGCGGACGGGCTTCTTCTTCGGTTAACAATCCTTCTTCAATTAAAAGATCCGGGCTGATGAGATAGGGATTACCGGCAAAGGCCGAAAAATTTTGATAAGGCGAATCCCCATATCCCGTAGGGCCAAGGGGAAGAATCTGCCAACATTTCTGTTTTGCCGCCACCAACGTATCAACCCACTGATAGGCACTTGGTCCCAAATCCCCCATCCCATACTTCCCGGGAAGTGAAGTGGGATGTAACAGAATCCCGGAACTTCTCTCTATAAAATTTTCTAAACGCATCATTTTCACCTACAATCTAACGGTTTTTATTTGGCGGATCAAATAAGATGCCTTATTGTATCACATAATCAAACGATTCAAAAAAACAACCTAAAAAGGTTTATAAAATATAAAACAACTAAATTTGGTTGTTTTACTGATAAGGGGTATAATAGGATTATTGATGAAGTAGAAAGGAAAAACTGATGCAGATTGAACAAAAACGGAATGTGATCACCATTGATGTAATCCGCTCAAAGAAAGAAAAATATTTGGGTCAAACCATTCGTGAAAAAATAGCCGTCATCAATCCTGATCGATATGCATTTTCGCCTGCCCTCTCACGGGGGGATGAAATACAATGCGTTGTAAAAAGTGGGGAGAATCCGTTTTCGGCCATTCGGGAGATGCGTTTTGCCCTATTGGACTATCAGCTGAAAATCGGGATTGGCATAGGCGAAATAGAGATTCCCGAAATCGTCCGGGACAGCTGGGATCTGTCGGGTGAGGCTTTTTTCAGGGCCAGAGAGGCTTTGGATCAGTTAAGCGGGGCGGATGAAACATGTGTCAAAATGTGTTCGGGTGACATAAAGCTGGATCTGGCCATCAACAGTGCTTTAACCCTGATGAATCTGATCATGAACAACTGGACGCCCACACAGTTCAACTACATTATGTTCTACGAACGCTACGGTACCTATGAAAAAGCGGCTCAAGCGCTTCAGGTGAGTTCTCAAAATATCAACAAGGCCTGTAAGCGGGCACATTGGGATGTGATTGGGCCAATCGAAGACCATCTTTTTCAACTCATCGATCAAAGGGAGTGATGATATGACGGCGTTTTTATTGGCTTTACTGGCACACGCCTTGGCTGATTTCGTCTTTCAGGGGGAACGGACGGTTGATGCCAAGAAAAGAGGTGTTTTTAAGGTTTTTTTCCTCCATGCCCTTTCAGTGGGACTGCTGACCTTTCTCTTTCTGCAACTCTATTTGGGAATTTACTCTTTATTCTTTTCGTTAGCCGTCTTGGTGATCCATTTAATAATTGATTATCTCAAATACGGGGTCGATAGAATTCTGGAAAAAGCGCATCGTCCGCATAAACCCCTCACCTTCATAATGGATCAGCTGCTGCATATCTATTCACTGCTGATTCTGACGGACATGATGAAACTGATCAAAAGACCCGCCTTTCAGTCATTCACTCAACAAAATCCTTCGGTTGATTTATACTTAATCGTGGTCATCGTTTACCTGTTTGTCCTCTTTGGCGGTGCTTATTTTGTGCGGTTGCTGCTGGATTCTATTCCTTCCACCGAAAAGCAGGAGGAGGAAAACGCCAGAAAGGGCAAGTTGATCGGTATACTGGAACGGGCACTACTGCTCACCCTTTGGATCACCGGCAACACCGGAGGGGTGGCCATTGTCCTGACGGCTAAATCCATTGCCCGGTTTAAGGAATTCGACAACAGGGATTTTGCCGAATACTATCTGATCGGAACCTTGACAAGCACGTTGATTGCCGTTTTGGGCGGGTTGTTTGTTCAGGCGTTTTTATAAATAGTCTTTAAGAAGGTTTCGCAGTTTAGAGCACATAGAATTGAACTAACAGTACTTATCAAGGAATTCCCTTGGAGTCAGTATCTCAGGTTTAATGATATCAACTGAACTAAAATCTTTATCCCCAGTTATAAAAAGATCAACTTCTTCAATAATTGCTGAATATAAAATTGGGTAATCTTTTTTATCCCTTATATCAAATAAAGAACCGTCTATGTTTTTTGGTGTATAGCTCAACTCGAATGGTAATTCTTCCAAAAATCTTTCAAGTGCTTTTCTTTTATCCGGGAATTTTCTTTGAACAACCATTTTCAATTCATCTATTATGTAAGTTGATAAAACCAAGTAATGGTCTAATACAACATGATAGAAAAGCTTGTCCAAATCTTTACTTTTAAAGATTAAGATAGAAATAATGATATTGGTGTCAAGGGTAATACGCATCATTACTATTGTCCATCCAAATAGTTTTTGTATAACCCTTCTCTCACAGTATTTACCAAATCGACTACATCTTTTTCGTCTTTTAAGCCTGTTTTTTCAGCTTCTGTTGAAAAGGCTTTTTGCGCTTTTTTTAAAGCGATTAAAGCTGAATTGGCAATAATGATATTTCCCTCGTGATGGATAAAAACGACTTTGTCTCCTTTTTTGAGACCAAGTTCTTTTCTAATATTTATTGGGATTGTAATTTGCCCTTTCGATGTCACTTTTGAAAGTTCCATACAACACCTCCTTATAAGTAAGGAATTTTTTACGCTTTATTATACACTTTTTATTGAAATCTTCTTTTACTACTCGCTAATCCTTCGGATAAACCTCCGGAACAAAGGTCTGGTCAGACAAGGGGGGGCGGATGTAGTGTTTATCATCTTGTCTTTCAGGCAATTTAATTTTTTTGGGGGGTAAATCCTCATAGTCGAATTGACTGAGAAAATGATGGATGCAATTAAGCCGAGCGAGTTTTTTATTGTCCGCATTCACCACAAACCACGGGGATTGTTTGATATCCGTGTATTTGAACATTTCATCTTTTGCCTTGGAATACTCCACCCATCGTTTACGGGCTTCAATGTCCATGGAGTTTCAAAGAACACTCCCAGGAATTTGTTTCTCAAATTCCATGGGGCTGATCTTCCAGCGTTTGGTGGGATCGTTGATCCGGTCCTGAAAACGTTCTTCCTGCTCTTCATCGCTGACGGAGAACCAGTATTTGATCAATTTGACATTGGAACGCAGAAGCATGCGCTCAAATTCGGGACAGCTTCGCAGGAATTCACGGTATTCTTCATCGGTGCAAAAGCCCATGACCTTTTCCACACCCGCCCGGTTGTACCAGCTTCTATCGAATAGAACGATTTCGCCTGCTGCCGGCAAATGGGCCACATACCGCTGAAAATACCACTGCGTTTTTTCTTTGTCGGAGGGAACTCCCAAAGCCACCACGCGGCAGATTCGGGGATTCATCTTTTCCGTGATCCGTTTAATCACCCCGCCTTTGCCGGCGGCATCCCGTCCCTCAAAGATAACGACTACCTTCAGCCCCTTCTCTTTGACCCAGCGCTGCAGCTTCACCAGCTCTATCTGGAGTTTGATCAACTCTTTTTCATAGACCTTTGTTTTGATTTTTTTCATCGGAGTCCCTCCCGAAAAGATAGGATTGTTAATTATAACATGGAAGTTTTGCAGACAGAGCGGGGGTCTCCCCAAATAAATTCCTCCCCTGCGGGGAGGTGCCCGTTAGGGCGGAGGGGGTTGATGGCATACAGTCAGTGGAGACGTTGTAAGGGATAACGACTAAATTCCAACTGGTAAAACTGTGAGGAAAAGAAAGAACCAAAGACTGTTTGTCAAATATATATAAAAAAATGATGTATAATGATAATCAGTAGAAAAAATAAAAAGGGGTGAAGATGATGGGACAATTCGCAAAGACATTTTCAGATAAAGATGTGGAAAAATTCAAGCAGATGGCGATTCAATGTAGAGGGGATGTGTTGAAAATGACGACTTTGGCCAATTCCGGGCATCCGGGGGGGTCGTTGTCGTCTATGGAAATTTATCTGGCGGTGTATCATTTTGCCAACGTTGTTCCAAAGAGCCCGTGGAAAAAGGAGCGGGACCGGATTGTTATCAGTCACGGCCACACTTCTCCCGGCGTTTACTCCGTTCTGGGCAGGATGGGGTATTTCGACGTGGATGAGGCCATCGCCGGATTCAGGCATGTGAATACGATCTATGAAGGGCATATCACACGGGGGATCCCGGGTGTGGAATGGACCACCGGTAATTTGGGCCAGGGGCTATCCGCGGGGTTGGGATTTGCCTTGGCGGCCCTCGTGAAAAAGATGGATTATCGGACATATGTGATCATGGGGGATGCGGAACAGGCCAAAGGGCAGGTGGCAGAGGCCAGAAGAACCGCCTCCAAATACAAAACCAATAATCTCACCGTTCTCATCGACCTGAACGATGCCCAGATCAACGGCCGAGCCTGCGATGTCATGCCGGTCAATATCAAAGAGAATTACCTCTCGGACGGGTGGGAAGTTTTGGAGGTCAACGGCCATGATTTCAGGCAGTTGTTTGCCGCTCTCAACAAAGCCGCAGCCAATCCCCTGACCCCGACGGCCATTTTGTGCTACACCCAGATTGGGCATGGGATCAGCTTCATAGAAAACGATCCCGATTACCACGGTAAACCCCTTTCCGAAAAACAATTATTTGAGGCCCTGGATGAATTGAAATTGGAGATAGACCTTGAAAAATACAAGCAAATGCGGGTAAAACTGCCTGTAAAAGCCCATGAAAAAATCACACTTGAATACAAACCGGAGATCAAAACAGGAGAGCCCAAAACCTATCGGACGGATGTGAGTGTGGACAACCGAAGCGCTTTCGGCAACGCCCTGAAAGACCTGGGTGTTCTGAACGAAAAATCATCCACTCCCATTTGTGTGGTGGATTGTGATTTGCTGCCTTCGACCAAAACAGGGGGATTCGCCAAGGCCTGTCCGGATAAATTCTTCCAGTTCGGCGTCGCCGAGCATAACGCAGCGGCCTGTTCGGGTGCGATGTCGGCGGAGGAACTGGTGACCTTCTTCACGGATTTCGGTATTTTCGGCATTGATGAAACATACAACCAGCAGCGTCTGAACGACATCAACCACACCAATCTAAAACTGGCCGTCACCCACGTAGGAACGGATACGGGTGAAGATGGGAAGACCCATCACTGTTTGGATTATGTAGGCGGCCCGGCAAACTTTTTCCACTTCCACACCATCGTTCCTGGAGATCCCAACCAGA
>CAYYNI010000136.1:0-5535 GCA_964472765.1 uncultured Thermotogaceae bacterium
TGAATGCTATAATTACCCCTGTAATAACGAATATCAGATTCAGGGGTGATTTTTTGTACTTAAAGTTTGCCATGAAAAGGCTTTTCTGGGGGGGATTTTCATTTATTTGCATCATTCTGATGTATGCTTGTGTGCTCAACGCCAAAGTGGAGGCGACAGCATGGGCAGATGTGGTCAGCATGGTTCAAGGGTTCATGCAATCGGAAGAAGCCAAAAAAATCCCTGAAGAAGATTTAACGGCTGCGAAAAAACGAGTAGAACAACAGGCCATCAGCCTGTACGGTTTAGATCGTCCGATGATGATTCGGATACTGGAATTAACGAAAGACGCATTGCTTTTTGATTTTGGTAAAACATCGTTTCAAGCAAAAACAGGTCTGACAAAAGTCAGCACGATCGTTTGGGACGCTTCGAAAAAATCACTTCTGCTATTTGTAACAACTTCAGCGCTTTGCTTTTGGTTTGGACTCATTTTGGGAAAGAAAAAGGCCATTCACACAGGTTCCTTTTTCGATAAAATGAGCACCGTTTTAACCATGATCTTCTTCGGCACCCCCGCTTGGTGGGTGGCAAACTTGTTCATCTATTTTTTTGTCTATCAGCAACGCCTATTTCCTTACGGCGTCTTTCATTCCTCGCCTATACCGGTTGGATTCATCCCCTATGTTTTAGATTCGCTGTATTATTTGAGCCTACCCATCCTCACCTTGCTCATCGTTGGTTTTTGGGGAACAGCCTATATCGTCAGAAACATTCTCCTCAAAAATCTGGGCGAAGATTACATCATGTCAGCCAGAGCCAGAGGATTACCGGAACCTAAAGTCGTTCACAATCACGCCCTAAGATCAGCAGCCCCCCCCATTGTAACCATGGGCTTACTCTCATTAGCCACCGCTTTTGCCGGTAATATCGTCGTTGAAATTGTCTATGCCTATAACGGTCTGGGATTACTCCTATGGCAGGCGATCCGAGCCAACCAAATCAAGGTCATGATGGCCGCCTTGGTTGCCATTACCTTAATCTATTGCGCCGCACTCATTATTCTGGATCTCATTTACGGCTTTCTTGATCCACGCATTAATTATCATCCTAAATAGAAAAATACCCCTTTCGTTTCCCAACGAAAGGGGTACAATATCCGGAGTGTGAGGACTTACAGTTGTTCTTTTGCGACCTGCATTCCTCGTTTAATGGCTTCTATATTTACTTGTACCAATTTTGCCTTAGATCCTGTGAGTTTCTTTTCCAAAGCCTTTTGAACCGCTTCTATCGAGATGATGTCAGTCGCTTCAATATAACTGCCCAAAACGACCATGTTGGCAACCTTCAAGTTTCCAACTTCTTCTGCAATCTTGTTGGCATCAATTTTGACCACTCGAATATCTTTTCTTTTTGGCTCTTTGTCAACAACAGAAGTATTGAGAATCATCACGCCGTCGGATACCAATTCTTCTTCAAATTTGATCAGAGAAGGGATATTCATGGCGATGACCTCTGTTGGTTTATCAATAATGGGAGATCCTACATCTTCATCATCGATAACCACCATACAGTTAGCCGTTCCACCCCTCATTTCCGGTCCGTATGAAGGAAGCCAGGTCACGTTTTTACCTTCCACCATTGCTGCGTATGATAGGATTTGACCAATCAGCATGACGCCCTGACCGCCAAAACCCGAAACGATTGTTCCGTGCAGACTCATTTATCATCACCTACCCTATCAACAAATACCCCCAATGGGTATTCTGCAAGCATTTTATCCTTGGCCCATTCGATAGACTCAAGCGGCGTTTGTCCCCAATTGGTGGGACAAGTGGATACAACTTCTATCAATGAATATCCTAAGCCTTTCTGCTGGGCAATAAAGGCCTTTTTAATCGCTTTTTTGGCCTTTTGGATTTGCTGCGGGTTGAACAGTGCGACACGTTCCAGATAGGCAACACCCTTTAAATTTTGAAGAAGTTCACAAACATGCACCGGATAACCCACGTCATGTACGTCTCTTCCGTATGGTGATGTAGTGGTTTTCATACCTTCTAATGTAGTTGGAGCCATCTGCCCGCCAGTCATTCCGTATATCGCATTATTGATGAATATGGTGGTGAATCTTTCACCACGATTGGCAGAATGGACGGTTTCTGCAGTACCGATCGCCGCCAAATCGCCATCTCCCTGGTATGTAAACACGGTTTTATCCGGTAAAGCACGCTTTATTCCGGTTGCCACTGCCGTTGCCCTTCCGTGTGCAGCAACAGTCCCATCTACATTAAAAAATTCATATGCAAAAACAGAACAACCCACCGGTGCTACCATAATGGTATTTTGTGTGAGTTCCAGTTCATCCAAGATTTCAGCAACCAGCCGATGAGCGACCCCATGAAGACATCCGGGGCAATAGGTGAATTCTTTATTCGTTAAAGCATCCGGTCTTTTCATGATCAATTTTTCAGCCATTGTTATACCCCCATTTCCTTTTTCAAAGCATTAAGGACCTCTGTGGGTGTTGGAACAACGCCACCCGTTCTTCCATAGAAGGGTGTAGGAACCTTACCATTAACCCCAAGCCTGACATCTTCAAGCATCTGACCCATACTCATCTCAACGGACATCAAAAACTTACATTTGTCAGAAGCCTTTTGAATGGTTTCATACGGGAACGGCCACAGTGTAATCGGACGAATCAGCCCCACTTTAATACCTTCTTCTCTAGCCATTTTGATCGTTGTTTTGAGAATTCTTGCCATCGTCCCGTATGCGACAAAGGCATATTCGGCATCTTCCATCATGTATTCTTCCACTCTGACTTCATTGCGTTCGATCTCTTTATAGGTGGCCTGATAGCCTTCATTCATCTTTTCAAGTTTAACCGGATCAATGTCAAATGAAGTAACCATGTGCTTTTCTCTTTGTTGACGACCTCTTAAAGCCCAATCTTCATGAGTGGCTTTTAAATCCTTTTTAGTATACTCCGGCAGACTCACCGGTTCCATCATCTGTCCAAGCATACCATCGGCAATAATCAACGCTGGTGTTCGATAATGATCAGCCAAATCAAACGCCAAACCGATATGATCCACTGATTCCTGCAATGTGGAAGGGGCTAATACGATGAGTCGATAATCCCCGTGTCCACCACCTTTAGTCGCCTGAAAATAATCGGATTGGGCTGGTTGTATATCCCCCAGTCCCGGTCCGCCACGAACCACGTTAATAAATACTGCCGGCAATCTTGCCCCTGCAATATATGAAACCCCTTCCATCATCAGCGAAAACCCGGGTGACGATGTTGAGGTCATGACCCGTATTCCGGTACAAGCCGCACCATAAACCATATTAACCGCAGCCACTTCACTTTCAGCCTGTAAAAAGGTTCCTTTTATCTCTGGCAGTCTTCTGGACATGTATTCGGGAAGTTCACTTTGCGGTGTGATAGGGTAACCAAAATATAAATGGCAACCGGCTCTTATGGCCGCTTCCCCCATTGCTTCTGTTCCCTTCATCATTATTTTATCATTAGCCATTCTTTCACCTCACTCTTTTCTTTTTTTAATCCGCTGTAATTTTGTAAACCTTGATACAAGTATCCGGACAAGTCATATAACAAAAACCGCATCCAATGCATTTTTCTTCCGGATCATCCGGCTGAGCGGGATGATACCCCTTCATGTTAAATCCTTCGGAAAATGAAATAACTTTCTGCGGACAGGCGTTGATACACAACCCACATCCTTTGCATCGTTCTTGATCAATTTCAATATATGCTTTTTTGGCCATCCTTTTACCTCCCTTTTATTTTTCCTAAAAGCTCAGAAATGGGGTCTCATGAATCTTTTGATGATCAATTTCTCATAAATCGTTTCAACATCCATTCCCTCTTCAACAACCGTACACAAAACAGGAATACCTGTCTTTTTTGAAATCTCACTAATATATTTCTCGCCATCGATAATGACTTGTGGATCTGTTTCTTCACCGATATTCGTATTATTCACCAAGTAATCGGCTCTTATCCTGGCTTTGGAAGTCAACGCATCAACTTGCCTTTTAACCTTCTGAGCATCATCCGCAAAAGGCCGATGTCTGTTGATCACCAAAAGACCGGCATAGTTTACATTTTTGATAAAATTATTCAGCGATCCCAACACCGTTGCACCATCGTCATTGCCGCCCACATCAACGATATTTTTATAAATAGGATTCTGAATATAGCCGCCTACCTGTGGAACAATAATGGGTAAATCCGCCCGCATCAAACGCTCAGAAGGCGTAATAACCTCAATACCTAGGCTGGAGAGCTGCTCTTTCACATCTCTGGAGCGAAAATAGGGGCTGATGGTATCAATATCGGCAAGCGAAACATGCTCAAACTGCTGTTTGACTTTTATAGCCGTATTGATTGCCAACTCTGTTTTTCCGGTACCAAACATACCGAAAAAAATGATCAGTTTGTGGGTGTTGATTATTTCCATTATACTCAAAATATCCACCAAAACCCTTAAAGAATCTCTTGTGAATATCTCTTAATTTGCCGACTTCCTTTTAAAGCACCCAGTGCCGCAAACGCAAGTGCCTGTTCTTCGTCACCACCGGGATAGACAAATATTCTGGCTAGAAAGCTCACATGTTCGCTGATCCACTTAACCACGTGATCGTTATCATAGGCTAGTCCACCGGTGAGAACAATCCCGTCAATTTTCCCCTTTAGCGGAGCTGACATTTTTCCAATCCATTTACTGATTTGATAAACCATAGCTTGATAATATAGCCCGGCTTCTTTATCTCCATCTCGAATTCGTTTCTGGATCTCAACGGCATCATTGACTCCCAGATATGAAATCAGACCGCCTTTTCCTTTTAAATTCTTTTTCATCTCATCTTTGCTGTATTTTCCACTATAGCACAAATCAATAAAACTGCAAAGGGGGAGTGTTCCCGAACGTTCGGGAGAATAAGGACCGTCTCCATCCAAGGCATTATTCACATCTATTACCTTGCCCTCTTTGTGAGCACCGATCGAAATGCCCCCACCCATATGGACTACGATCAAATTAACCGCTTCATAGGGTTTTCCTATTTCTTGAGCCGCTTTCATGGCAACGGCTTTTTGATTCAGCGCATGAAAAATCGAAACCCTTTTCATAGATGGATAACCGGAATACCTTGCCAACGCACACAGCTCATCCACGACAACCGGATCTGCAATGAATTTGGGGATATCCGTTCCCTTGGTTAACTCATAAGCCAGTATTGCCCCCAGATTGGACGCATGCTCACTAAATTTACCTGAACGTAAATCATCCAGCATTGTCTCATCAACGGAATAAACCCCGCTGGGAATCGGTCTTATTACACCGCCACGACCAATAACCGCTGCAAAGTCATTGATGGTCAACCCCGATTCTACAAGAAATTCTTTTATAATATTTTCCCTGAATTCGTATTGATCTACAATCTTTTCAAAAGGTGCCAGCTCTTCGGCAGAATGCCTCAAAGTTTTGCTTAAATACTCATTTTCCCCATCGTAAATGGCCAACT
>CAYYNI010000137.1:0-5430 GCA_964472765.1 uncultured Thermotogaceae bacterium
TGCTGGTTGGGATTATCTCATCCGTTGTGTCGACCCTTATCGGCCTGATCATCGGTTTGCTTTCGGGTTTTCTGGGTGGCGTCTGGGATAAACTGTTGATGCGATTTGTAGATATTATGCTGTCTATTCCGCTGTTTCCCGTCTTGTTAATCCTCAGTCTGGTTTTTGGATCGGGTGTTTTCAGTATTATTATGGTGTTGACGGTCTTTGGATGGATGCGGGTGACAAGATTGGTTCGGGGGATGACACTGTCTTTACGCGAAAGTGAGTATGTGATGGCTTCAAAAACCATGGGGCAAAATCAGTTGATGATCATTTTGAAACATATCCTGCCCAATGTGATTCCCATTGTTATCGTTACGACTACGTTGAATCTGTCCTTTGCCATTCTCTCGGAATCCTCCTTGAGTTATCTGGGATTGGGTATTCAGCCTCCCATGCCCTCATGGGGGAACATGCTGCAAGGTTCCATGTCGTATATTCTGGGGACCAGCACCGGTCAAAACCCATGGTGGCTAACCTTCTTTCCGGGCTTTTTTATCTTCATTACCGTTTTGAATGTGAACTTTCTTGGAGACGGCTTGAGAGATGCGTTAGATCCCAAATTCGTAAGTGAGTCGTGATTGTATGGAAAATATATTAACCGTAAAAGATTTATCCATCAGCTTTAAAACCGAATTCGGCTTGGTAAACCCGGTTCAAGGGGTCTCCTTTGAAGTGAAACAAAACGAAACGTTGGGAATCGTTGGTGAGTCGGGATGCGGGAAAAGTATTACAGCGTATTCGGTAATCCGTTTGCTGCCCAACAATTCAGTCTTAGGCAAAGACACACAGATCTGTTTTGAAGGCGAGAATCTTCTGAACCGATCGAAACAAGATTTGGCAAAAATCAGGGGAAACCGGATATCCATGATCTTTCAAGAACCCATGACCTCTTTGAATCCCATTTATACCGTTGGCTGGCAGCTGGCGGAAGCCTTTACCCTTCATCGTGAAATGAGTGAAGAAGAGGTGAAAAGACAGTCAATCGGTTTGCTTGAAAAAGTCAGAATACCGGAGCCAGAGAAAAGGCTCAAAGAATACCCCCATCAATTGTCGGGTGGGATGCGCCAGAGGGTGATGATTGCCATGGCTTTGGCATGCTCGCCCAAGCTGTTGATTGCGGATGAACCGACAACGGCTTTGGATGTTACCACCCAGGCTCAGATTCTGGAATTGATCAACGGCCTGAAGCGTGACATGGATGCCTCCATCATCATGATTACCCATGATCTTGGCGTTATAGCGGAAATGTGTGACCGGGTATTGGTCATGTATGCCGGAAATATTGTGGAATCGGCTCAGGTGTTTGAACTGTTTGACCATCCCAGGCATCCGTATACTAAAGGGTTGCTCTCTTCCATTCCCAATGTGGAAATTGAAAAGTCCCAGCAAAAACGCCTCACCACCATCAAAGGGTTTGTACCTCATCCGGCGAATTTCCCCAAAGGATGCCGTTTTCATCCCAGATGTCCTCATGCTTTTGAACGCTGTGTACAAGAAAACCCGCAACTGCTTCCAATAAAGGGCCAATCCGATCATTTTTCAAGATGTTGGCTGGAAGAGGGGGAGGATCGACCATGATGAATAATGCTTCAAATCTGTGCGAAATTGTCAATTTAAGCAAATGGTTTTCCAAGACCAGCGGATTGATCCACAAAAAGACTTCTCATTTAAAAGCGGTGGACCAGTGTACTCTTTCCATAAAAAGGGGAGAGACCTTGGGTTTGGTGGGAGAATCCGGTTGTGGTAAAACCACGTTTGGAAGAACATTGGTGAGGATTTACGATCCCACACAGGGAAAGTTTTTCTATTCTCCCGACCCTTCCGCTTTACCCGTAGATATCTTTTCACTAAAAGGAAAAGAACTAAAGCAATACCGAAAAAAGATCCAAATGATCTATCAGGATCCTTACGGATCACTCAATCCAAGGATGAACATCGAAAACATCATCTTGGAAGGGTTGAAAATACATGATATTGGTGAGAATAAATCGGAAAAACGTGACATGATCGCCACTGTTCTGGAGAAAGTGGGACTGCGCCCGGAATATATGCGGCGTTATCCCCATGAATTTTCAGGAGGTCAGCGACAGCGTATTGGCATTGCCCGTTCTCTGGTGGTCAACCCCGACTTCATCATTTGTGATGAACCGGTTTCCGCCTTGGATGTATCCGTTCAGGCACAAGTTATCAACATCCTGGAAGATTTGAAGACAGACTTTAACTTAACCTATCTGTTTATCGCCCATGATTTGAGTGTGGTCAAACACATATCGGACAGAATCGCCGTGATGTATCTGGGTAAAATCATCGAATTGACTGAAACGGATATGTTATTTAACAATCCCTTGCATCCCTATTCAAAAGGATTGCTGGATTCCATCCCCATTCCCAATCCCCACAAGCGTAAAGGCGACAAGCAGCTTTTACAGGGGGATGTCCCTTCACCTGTTGATCCTCCGCAAGCATGCCGATTTGTTTCCAGGTGTCCCAAAGCCTTTGACAGATGTCATAGGGAAATTCCACCGTTAAGAGAGATTGAACCGGGCCACGAAGTAGCCTGTTTTCTCTATGAATAAAAGAAAAGCCTCCTGAAAAGGGGGCTTTTCTTTTATTCAATAAGATTCATCCTATTAGTGGTTTTCGGTTTGTGTGATGATGTGGTGCAAAGACAAGTTTACTTGAAAGGGTATATCCCTTTTCATGCAGGTTATTGGTATTTCAACCGGAACGCCAGGCCAACCAAACCAGGGCCCACATGTACTAGCATGGAAGGAACAATCTTTCCCTCCAGGATGTGTTCAACCCCCTTGGACATTAACAGGGATTCCAATTCTTTGGCGAACTGAACCGTCTGATCAGATGTACCGCTGGTGTAAATCGCAGCCTGCTCTATTTGCCTGTCTTGGGTTATTTTTTCAAAAATTTCTTTCATCTTGTTGACGGATTTTTTCATTCCCCTGGCTTTGGCAGCCGTATGGTAAACGCCGTCGTTACCCACTTCGATAATGGGCTTGAGATTCAACACCTCTCCGATTGTTCCGCTCACCTTGCCAATCCTGCCACCGGCTTTGAGATATTTTAATGTGGGAATCACATAGTAAACGTAAAGGTCCTGGGGAACATATTTTTTCAACTCGGCGACGATTTCTCCAAAGGGGATTTGCTCTTGTCTGAGTTCCACCGCTTTGCACATCAACAAACCTGAACCAATGGAAATACTCAGTGTATCAATGACCTCTATGGACAATTCCGGATCTGCTGACATCAGCTCTCCCGCTACCACTTGAAAGACACTGTGCGTATTGCTGATGTTATTGGACACATTGATGGCGATAATCTGTTTAAATCCCTTGTTGATAAGACGTTCAAACCCTTCTTTAACATCGCTGTAGGGAGTTCCCGTTGTCTTTGCAAAATCAGTTTGCATGAACGCCAAACACCGTGCCTCGTTTATTTCAACGGCATCTTTGAATTCATCCTCTCCAAGTATGACTTTTAAAGGGACAACTTCAATGCCTTCTTGTTTAATCATTTCCAATGGAACATCACTCGCTGAATCAGTGATTAATCCAATCATTTGAAAAAACCTCCTTTATAAGATTCTTTTCTATAGCTATAGTATACATCAAAAAGGCGTTTTTTTATTCATCTGGAAAGATTGAGCACCAATAGACAATAAGTTTAATAAAGAAAAAAGCCACGGTTTGGTTCCCCGTGGCTTTTCGTTTTTTCAAAGTGGATCACTTATTTTTCGTAATCACTGATCCAGCCGTCCAAATCGTTCATGACCGCCGGAATGTTGATCAACAATTCTATTTGAGCATGTTCAACCGTATAGGACACTTCTTTTGATTCAAGCACGGTCTCATTCTCATCCATGATTTCGATGTAGAGTGTGTGTCTTAAATCGGTGACAACGCCATTATCCATTCCTGTGTGGCCGTCACCTGGTTTTTTGATCTCCAGAGATTTACTTCTGTCTAAAATGACCCTGACAAATTCATAGGGTTCATAGGTTTTGCCGTCTACGGTAAAGGGTTTATTCTCTACGTAAATGGTCTTTTGATTGTTTGCCACCCAACCTTCGGCATCGTTCATAAAAGCGGGTACATTCAACAACAATTCAGCTTCTGAGTTTTTGACTGAAAACTTTGCCTCTTTCTTTTCAATCACATTGTCATCATCATCCAAGATTTCAACCAGAATGCTGTGGTTCAGACCCGTCGTGGATACCTTCGCTCTTCCCAAACTTCTTCCCTTAGGTTTTTTGATCTCGACAGGCTCACCACCGTCAAGGGTTACCCGGACTATTTCATAGGGTTCATACACTGTTTCACCACTGGTAAAAACATTGTTTTCTACGAATATGACGTGTTCTTTACCAATGATATATAGAAAAACAGCCAGTACAATCAAAATGATGATTAAACTACTTTTTAATATCCAACTTTTCATTCAAACCACAACCTTACTCTGAAGTGCCTGCGGCATCTGTATCGACTCTCAAAGACCGTCTGGCAAATTCAGCTTCTTTGTTTTTCCGCCAGGCATGCAGCGCCAAAGCGATCGCTATGATGGCATAAGAAACAAACACCCGGAAGTATTCACCTATTTGTGCTTCTCCCATCAGCGTTTTACCGGCTCGAGGAGCCACCACAAACATGATGTGGAACAGGATAATACCCACGAAAGCGTTTTTGATACTGGCCTTGGCGACTGAAGCACCGCCAACGAGTAACGCCGCAATAGAGAACATCCCGATCTGCTCGTGGCTGTTGTAGGTGTTCATGGTACCAATGTTCTGTAGGAAAATGATCTGACCGATACAGGCCAAAACGGTCGAAATAACGATTGCAAGAATTCGGGTTCTTTCAACAGGTATTCCTGCATTTCTGGCAACTTCCATATTCTGGCCGACGGCCCTCATATCCTGGCCTAATTTCGTTTTTCTGAACCAAATGATGAACACACATAAGATGGCAACCAAAATGAAGGTCATCACCGGTATTTCTATGCCATTAATTTCCAATGGGATCAATCGGTCAACCGATTTTCGCAGATTGACCAGATCAATGGCGTTTCGGATACCGTATCCTCTGGGGAGCACAATCTGACTGTTGCTAATGGGAATGATAGATCCCATGCTGTATAAAACGATGAGCTGGTACACCCCGTTGATGAAAAAGCCGAGAATATACGATGTGACCATTTCACGTCCCTTGGCATGGTTCAAGGCAATACCTGCCATCCAGCCTAAGAATATGGCCAAAGGCATGGAAATGATAATCGCCAAGAAAAAGGCCGGTATCCCCATGATATTCCAGTCCATCACAAAAATGAGTCCAATCTGCCCCGCCATAGCGCCCAAAACAATACCAAAGTTCA
>CAYYNI010000138.1:0-5408 GCA_964472765.1 uncultured Thermotogaceae bacterium
TGTGATCAAGCAACCATCCAAAACGGCCTGCCTGCCATTGTTCTTATGGAACGGGCTGCCCATTCGGTTGTACATGCCGTTCTGGATGAGATGGCCGGTGTACCGCACAGAACCCTTGTCCTTTGCGGCATAGGAAACAACGCCGGGGACGGTTTGTGCATGGCCAGGGAATTGACGGATTTATCCAGTGAGTGTACCGTGCTGATGACGATGGGACTGGAAAGGCTTTCCGAAAATGCTAAAAGGCAATTCAGTCTCCTGACCAAGAAAAAATGCACCTTAACGACTGATTTACAGTCACTGGAAAACACATTACCCTCATACGATTTGATTGTGGATGCCATTTTCGGAACGGGATTAGACAGGCCTATCCCGAAGTCCGTTGATGCCTTTCTGGAAAAGGTCAACTGTTCAAATGCCTTCAAATGTGCCGTAGACGTACCGACCGGAATAAATGCCGCCACCGGCAGCCTTTTGGCTAACCATCCGTTTAATGCGGATTTAACGGTGACTTTTGCCTTTCCCAAAACGGGGATGTTTTTTTATCCGGCCAGAAAACTTGTCGGTAAGTTGAAATGCTCGTACATCGGTATCTCAAATGAAACACCCGAAGCCATCGGATGGCAGGAAAAATATTGGATGAATGCCCTAACGGCAAAAAAAATCCTCCCCCCTTCCGATCCTGATGCTCATAAATCAAGCATGGGACGTGTAGCTGTTATCGGCGGCAGTGCACATTATAAAGGCGCCCCGATGCTAACGCTAATGGGGGCACTGAAAAGCGGTGCCGGCATGGTTCAGGGGATTCTTCCCGTTTATGACCACCCGGTATATTTTACGATCCCGCCTGAAATCATCGTGAATCAAATCAACACCTCCCATGATTATCACGGCATGAATAGCCTGGATGAAATCTTTGAAAACACTCAAGATTCGGATGCTATCGTCATCGGTCCCGGTATGGGCAGAGCATACACGACAACGGTTTTCGTTCGTGATTTTATGATGGGCACTGAAAAACCCCTGGTGATTGATGCCGATGGGTTATACGCATTGTCCTCACCCCAAGCCCTTGAATTATTGGCCAAAAGAGGCGGGCAAACGATATTGACTCCCCATATGGGTGAATTTTCCAGGCTGACCGGAAAAACAATTGAACAAATCAAGGCAAATCGATTTGAGATTCTCAAAGATTTCGCTCAAGACAATGGGTGTACAGTGGTTTTAAAAGATTCGACAACCCTGATTAGCACCACTGAAGGCGAGCTGATCGTCAATACCACCGGCAACGAAGGCCTTGCCTGCGGCGGAAGTGGGGATGTATTGGCCGGCATCATCGGAGCCTATCTCGCCAGGGGTTTGGAAGCTCACCGGGCTGCCCAGTTGGCAGTGTATATACATGGTCTGACTGCGGATCTTTACAAAGAACAACACAACAGTTCAACCTTTACCCCTTCGATTTTGTGTGACATGCTTGACAAAGCCCTATTGACACTAATCCGTTAACAATATTTGATTTAAAATGCCTCATATACTTCAAGGGAGTGATAACAGTGCTATGGAGAGAGCAATACAAAATAGGCGTCGAACTCGTTGATAAACAGCACGAAGAATTGTTTAGACGTTTGTCTGCATTTATCGATGTTTTGAGAAACTCAACTCCCTTAGAACAAAAGATGGATGAGATTGAAAAAACCTTCCATTTCATGGGTGAATACGTCCAAGTTCATTTTCAAAGTGAAGAAGATCTTCAAGCGAAAATCGGTTATCCCGAATTCGAAAAGCATCGTCGAATTCACGATTCCTTCAAACAGGAAATAAACGCCTTTCAAGAGGAATTCTACAAGGACAAATACAACGAAGATCTGATCATGGCTTTCAGCGGCAGACTACTCACCTGGCTAATCAACCACGTCACTGGTGACGACCAGAATATTGCAAAGTATGTACCCTCAGGAGGTGTTGATATTGAAAGCTGACTATACCAATCCCGTATATACGGCCTCCAAAGATGTTTTCACGAATATGTTGGGATGGGATATAATAAAAGGGGATATACAACTTGTAAAAGAGATTCACACTCATAGCAAGATTAACATCTCAATCGGGATTACCGGCGAACTGAGGGGAACTATTCTATTCAGTTTTCCGGAAGAGCTTGTTTTAGAGATTCTGGAGGAAATGTCTAGAACCAAATTCGCTCAGGTGGATCAATTTGCCGTCTTCGCTGTCGGAGAACTCGTAAAAATCATTAGCGAAAAAGCCATTAACACATTCAAGGGGAACGGCTATCAATGCGAAAGCTGTCCCCCGCAAATAACAATGGGCGATATGCAAATCTTCTCCGCTGCAATGGGTAAGGCCTTATGGATTGCTTTAAAAACTCGGGGCAATGCCTTTGACCTTTTTATTTCGATGGATGAAAACAAAAAAGCGAATCATCAATAAATTTTCTTCCATGCCCAATTGCAATACAATTCTTTGAATCCCAAAGACAGATAAAAATCTATGGCGGTTCCCACATACGCCTTATCTGCACCGTAAAGTGAGTGGACCGCTTTGATGCTTTCCAAAACAGCCGCTTTTCCAAGGCCCATCCGCCTGTAATCGGGATCCGTTGCAACGGGTTCTACATAAGCGATGTTGCGTGAGTGTTCATACCAGATACCCGCATATGAACCGTAATGCCCGTCAGGCGTTTTGACAACCATATTCAATCGCTTATCAAAATTAGGGGCAGACTGCATCAGTTCTCTGTCCTCCAGTTCCTGTTTCATATCCGGCTCACCTTCATGATTAAACCCACGCCAGAAGACTTTGGAAACCTTGTTTAAATCATTTTCCACAGCCAACGAACAAACGGAAAATCCTTCGGGTAATGAATAATCCAACGAATTATCAGATATATCAAAAACTGACATACATTGGGGGAATTCTTCCAAACGCTCAAACATGCGCGTTACGGCCATATCTGTCAACCCCTGATCTTCCTCCGATTCGTTGATAAATGCGATCAACTCTTTATCCTCTTCCGAACTTGTCTTATACAAATTATCCAAGGCATACATAAACAAATCCTCTTTCAAAAACTCATACCCGGGAAGAAACTCAAAATAAGCTTCTCCCAACTGCATTTCATAATGCACGATAGCGACAATATCCCCATCCGCTTCCCAAATCCTTATCTTATCTGCATTTTTCTTATCAAAATAAGGATGATAATGCATATACTCCCATCTTGACGGGAACCAGTTTGATGACTGCAAATCCGGATCAAAAGTTTGAGCCAGAAAATCCATGACCCGTTGATAGTCCCTGTCTATTGAATACGCAAAATCACGCATATTTTTCACCTCACTAAGAAGATATCAAATTATAGCAGATTTTTCAACAAATGGTATTTTTTCCCAAATGCATTTACACGATATAGTACATCGTTCTATCATAAACAGGATTGCTTCCTAAAAGAATAACCGTTTCATCTTCAGCTTTTTCTTCTTTAGCATCCATTTCATCTTTTCATCTGAAATAGTTCAAGAGAAACCGATGGCTTATTTTCATTAAAAAAGAACTGAGATGAACCCCAAAAACACCAAAGAAAAGGGCTATCTGTCAATCATAAGATAAAATGAAATATCCCATTTTTATTTCGATTCAGACTCTCCCAAAGTCCCTCAAGAATCTCCTCTGTAAACTGTCACTTACTGAAATTGATTAACCCTCTTAAAGGCATGTCGTGTCTCATCGTCTGTTATCTCACTTTTATTGACTTGTAACTGTGAATATTCAAAATGTGTATAACTCAAGCCGAATCCAAAGGGGAACAGGGGGCGGTAGCCTACAAAAATACCTTCGGCGTATTTCACCTGATCGCCTTCTCCGGGGAAATTCAAATAAGATGGATTATGGTTTAATCGTGCCGGGAACGTTTCGGCCAGTTTCCCGCAGGGGTTGGCCTTACCAAACAGAAGGTTGGCGATTACGCTGCCGAAAGCCTGGCCGCCAAGGTCGGCTTCCAAAAGCCCTTTCACAGAATTAATCCATGGCATCTCCACAGGAGAGCCGTTTGATAGAACCACGATGATGTTTTGCTGGACTTTGGTTACTGCTTCTATAAGCCGGTTGTGATTGGGACATCTGCATGTGGGACCTGTCGTAGCCTTGGGTGTATTCAACCTTAGCATCCATTGCCAATTTGATGATTTCGTCTAACGGAACATCCACTTTGAAGGGGTGGATATGAGAACTCCCCCCTTGATAACGGGGCTGTTTTGCAAATTAACAGGTAACTGCCATTTTCGCTGATTTTTTTATGGGAAGGATGTCATCTTCGTTTTTCAGTAATACCACACATTCTTCCGCAATCTTTTGCGCCTTTGAATGATGTTCGTTTTTATCGTAGGCTTGCCGATTTGACCGGTTGTTCAAAACTGGTCAGGTAAATGTCTTGTAAGGTTCTATCATCGTTTGCAAGAATCATTTTTCCTATCATTCTTTGAGCAAGCAAATCAAAACACTATGATATAATCTTCCCAATCAAATTGAAAGGATGTGGTTAAGATCAAGCTTTCTATAGTCTATCACAGCGTTTCGGGAAACACAAAAAGTGTGGCTCAGCTGATCGAACAAGGGGCGCAATGCGTTAATGGGGTTGAGACTCGGATGATGTCTATCACCGAGCCGGATTTTGATTTCATGGAGTCATCGGATTGTATTATTTTTGGGACACCCACCTATTTGGGAAGCTTTTCCTGGCAAATGAAGACCTTTTTGGACAAGGGGTTGAAAGCCATACTGGCCGGGAAAATGGGGGCTGTCTTTGCAACAGAAAATTATTTGGGTGGCGGGGCGGATTTTGGTCTGATGAATCTGATTGGTCATTTGCTGGTGAAAGGGATGCTGGTGTATTCTGCCGGAGTGGCAGACGGAAATCCTTACACTCATTTTGGGGCGGTGTGTATTAAGAACGGCGATCAGGATCAGCAAGAGCGGGCGAAAATTTTCGGTGAAAGAATCGCTAAAAAAGCTGTTGAGATTTTTTGTCGTTAAAGTTCAATTTTCTGAAATCAAAGACTTTTCAAGTGCAACTCATTGCATGTACGAGTTTTTTTCGCTTTTAAGAAATTCAGTCTTATTCTAATACGATTCTTGCTTTTTTGAATTTTAAAAGAGGGTTCTATATAAAAACATTTGCTTTTTCCAAGAAAAGTGCTATAATCTTTATTGAAAAATGACTTATTTGAATCTAACAAACACTTATCTTAGCTTCATAGTTTTTTTATGAATTTATTATAGTTTTTTCAGCGAAAGACAAAATATTAATATCTTATCTTTGCCAGAAAGGCAAATAAAACTCAACAGGAGGCTGGTTTTTGTGAAGAAACTTTTTATTCTATCGTTGTTAGTTG
>CAYYNI010000139.1:0-5380 GCA_964472765.1 uncultured Thermotogaceae bacterium
AATTGAATTCCCTTTCTAATACGATTTTAGCATAATCAAAGGTATCTTTTACAGCCCCTAACACCTGTGGAATGGCTCTTAATGAGTATGCATCTTGAACTTTTCCGCAGTTTTTATGAGACTCCCTGATTTCACTCTTTTCTAAAAGATCCAGCATCCTTTTTGAAACGTATGCTTGCCCAGGATGCGGTCTAAGATCATGGATTCTTGAATCAAAAGGGGCTGTAGAAGCCTTCAACGCATCTACAGTTATTGCAGCAGAAACCATAGTCCATTCAAAAAGATTGTAAGCACGGATTAAAATATTGCTTAATAAAGAAGACATCATCTGAGTTCCATTAAGAAGTGCAAGCCCTTCTTTTTGAGCAGGGACAAAGGGTTGGATATTTTCAGTTTCCATAGCCTTTTTGGCGGTAGTGATTTCTCCCCTGTAATATACTTTACCTTCTCCCAACATTGCCATTGCTACATGAGCCAATGGCGCAAGATCACCACTGGCACCAACGGATCCCTGCGCAGGGACAAATGGAGTGATTCCTTTGTTTAAAAAATCAACAAGTATTTGAAGTGTTTCGAGTCTTATGCCTGAATATCCCTTAACCAATGAATTAATCCTTAATAGCATCATCGTCCGAACAACTTCAATAGGCAATGGTTCTCCTACACCTGCTGCATGTGATAGAATGAGGTTCTTTTGAAGTGCAGCAGATTTTGGGGCATCAATGTGAACGGATGCCAATGCTCCAAACCCTGTTGTCACACCGTAAACAACTTTCGATTCATTTACGAAGTCTTTTACTCGCTTTGCACTCATTTGAATTTGATGAATGCAAGATCCATCAATATCTATTTGTTCGTTTTGATAGGCAATGGATTCGACTTTCTTCAGATCCATATTGGTACCGTTGATCTTATACATTGTTTTCCCTCCGTAGTAATGATTCTTTTTCATTTTCTAATTCTTCTATCTTTTCTATCAATTCCAGCAATTTTGTTTCATTCTCTGCTTTTTGATTCGATAGCCTGTTTAATTTTTGATAATCGTTTAGGTTATTGGGCTTATACATCTCTTTTTCGATCCATTCCTGTTCCGATTCGACAGCCTCGTATTCATCCATGATTTCTTTGATCATTCTTTCTGTTTTTTGCATCATATTCTTTAATGCCTTTTGACGTTCATAATCTTTTGTGTTTTTTTCGCTTTTGGATTCTTTTGTGCTAAACCCTGTAGATTCGTTCATATGATTCATATAGTCGTTCACTGAACTGACTTCTAGAATTCCATTTTGCTCCAAAACGAGAATTCGATCAGAAACATAATTCAGAAGCCTTCGATCGTGGGTAACCATCAATATAGCTCCTTCGTACTCACCTAAAATTTCCTGAAGCCTTTCAATGGACATGATATCCAAATGATTTGTCGGCTCGTCCAGAATGAGAAAATTAGGTCTTTTTAGTAAAAGTTTGGCCAATGATAATTTTAGTTTTTCCCCGCCGCTTAGTACATCTACTTTTTTATCTGTTTCATCCCCTATAAATCCAAATCGACCGGCATATGCACGAACTTCATAGTCGTATTTCATGGGCATTAAAGTGTTTAATTCCTCAAATATAGTTTTTTGAAGATCTAATTTTGATAAATCTTGAGATAAATAAGCAAATTGAACCTTATTGCCATAATGAAAAGTCCCTTGATCTTCATTCGTTTCTCCGGTCATAATCTTTAATAGAGTTGATTTACCAATTCCGTTTCGTCCCAATAAAACAATCTTTTCTGATCTAAAAATCTTAAAACTAACATTTTCGAACAAGTGCTTTTGCTCAAAGCCCTTAGAAAGATTATCACACTCAAATACGATATGGTTAGCTCTTTCAGGTTTTGGAATGTCTCCAAGATGGGTTTTGTTTTCCTCCATTATTTCTATTTCATCCAGCTTACGTTCTACCCTGGCAACCATTTTCTCCCTGGAATGCATTAAACTGATGGCTTTTGGGTTGCCCATATGTCCCCAAGTTTCAAATTGTTTGACTAATTTTCTTTGTTTTTCGAGTTCAATTTCCAGCCTTTTCTTTTCCTTCATCCGAGATTCGATCATTCTTTCCCTTTGGAGAAGATAATCGTCATAAGTCATTCTAAAATCCCATATCTTATTTGAATTAATTTCGAAGATTTGATTAACCACTCCACCCAATAATTCTCGGTCATGGGTAACCATCAATATTGTTCCTTTATATGTTTTCAAGAAAGATTCCAGCCAAAATACCGATGCAATATCTAGATGATTGGTGGGTTCGTCAAGAATTAAAAGATCGTAATCTCTTAAAAATAAACGTGCAAGGGATATTCTTGTTAGTTCTCCTCCGCTGAAAGAGCCGAGTTCTCTTTCCCAATCTTCTTCTGAAAAACCCATCCCCTTAAGAATGGAACGAATCTTTTTCTCGAAAGCAAGATGTTCGTGTTCAACCTCATAATCATGGTTGATTTTTTTAATCACATCATTAAATTCTTTTTCAAGCTCTTTCCATAAAGAAGAATATGGATTTGATATTCGAAATTGTTCTTGATATCCAATTCTTACACCCTTTTTTGAGATGACTTTTCCTTCGTAGGAATTGATTTCCCCGGTAAGTATTTTAAGTAAAGTTGTTTTTCCAGTTCCATTCGGGCCAATTAAAGCTATTTTGTCCCCTTCTTGTACCTGAAAACTACAATCCTTTAACAAAGGTTCTGTTGTAAACCCAAAAGTGATATCTTCAACTCTAAGTATCATATAATCTCTCCTGAACTTGTATAAAAGGCATGCCAAAAATCGGGGCTTGAGTATCTGTCCCGACTAATCCATCATATCATCTATCGGATTATATTATAACAAATACAATTGAGAATACGACACCTAAAATATTAACAATCCAAAATCTTACCACAACAGTTGTTTCGTTCCATCCCAACAATTCAAAGTGATGGTGGATCGGACTCATTTTGAATAATCTTTTTCCTGTAATCTTAAAAGATGACACTTGAAGGATGACACTAAATATTTCAACAAAGAAGATGAGTGAGAGGAGAGAAATTGTTAAAACATTGCCATTCACCAAGGCAATGATTCCGAATATTGCACCTAAGGCTAAAGCGCCTGTATCGCCCATGAATATCGATGCTGGTTTTATGTTAAACCATAAAAATCCCAGTAAAGCCCCCGAAAGAAACATCATTGAATAATCACTGACACCACTAAGCCAAAGAAAGACTTGTATACCTGCTGCAGTAATCAATGCACAACCGCCTGATAAGCCATCTAATCCATCAGTAATATTTGTTGCATTTGAAAACATGGTTAAGTAGAGCACAAAAAAGATCGGATAAAACCATCCAAGATTGAATTGTATATTAAAAAGCAAAATGGTATGGGATTGGATGATACCGCTTAGCAATAAGATTATATAGATAACAATACCTGAAATTAACTGCATAATCAATTTGTTGAGGGCACTCAACCCTTGAGAATGCTTTGAACGAACACTTAAGAAATCATCGATAAAACCTATTGTACCAAACAAAAGAGAACTAAGGATAATGGCTACCAAATATTTATTCTCTACAAAAATTGAGGAGATCAAATAGAAGGCTAAAAACAAAACCATGAAAACTATCCCGCCTGCTGTCGGTGTTCCTTCTTTATAATTGTGCAGTTGGGGTCCCTCTTGTCTAACATATTGAACAATCCCTATTTTTTTAAATTGCTTTGTAACAAAAGAAAACAAATTAAGTGATGTGAAGATTTCAATCAACAGCATCCATAACATGATCGTAAACCTCCTCTAATTGAATACTTCTTGACGCTTTAAACAAAAATGCAGCCTTCTCGTTTTGACGTATGCATTTAACCAATTCATTTGAAAGATCAAAAATTTTGTCATAGGATCGTATTTCGCCAGTGAATTTATTTTGAATTTGCTTGATGACAGGATCTTTAGTATATAAAAACACAGTGTCAACTTGAGAAGAAGTGAGCATCTCTCCGATTTTTTCGTGAATTGTTGATTCATAATTACCGGTTTCTGCAATAGAACCTAAGACGCAGTAGATTTTTTTTTGATGATGATTCATCTTAAGAGTTTTCAACACGTCTAACGCATAACTTAGCGATTCAAGACTCGAATTGTAACAATCCTTGATCAACAATTGCCCATTCTTGAAAACAGGTTCAAATCTTTCTTTGATTGTAGAGATATATGAAGAATAGTTTTTTATGGCAAGTATATCATATTGAAGCTTTAAAAGGATAGACAAAGAGGCACATAGATCAAGTAACTGCCCTCTATGAAATATACCCTCTAAAGCTTGTCTGATGATCATTTCATTCTGTCCGCTCGAAACACTCAACTCGAACTTGGTGATAAAACGCTCCTCTTTGATAGAATAGTCAAGATTATTAAGGTATACCCCATCGAAGCCCTGAATTTTATCGTTAATATTTCCAAATAAACTAATATTTTTATTAAAACGATGCATATTGAAATAATTCTTTATTAATGAATCAGAGATGTTCAAGCATAAAGGTTGATCTTTCTGATGACGTTTAAAGATTTGAGATTTTTCTTGAAAGGTGTTTTCAAGACTTCCTGTATTTCCTATATGTGCCGTACCGATATTCAGAAGAACAGGAAAATCGACTCGATAATGATCAACGAGGTATTCTATATCTCCTTTTTTGGACATGCCTAATTCAATTACAGAGTATCTTTCTGGAGACTTCAATTCATTGAGAATACACACGGGTAAACCAATCTCTGTGTTCATGTTCCCTTTATTTGAAAAGACCGCTTCCTTACCGTGAAATGCGGTTAACAGTTTTTTAACCCATTCTTTCGTACTCGTTTTCCCGTTGGAACCGGTAATAGCAATTGTGTAACCGGCAAATCTCGAAAACAAATCTGATGCCATTCGATTGATAAACTCAATAACTGAATCTACCTTTATACATAAACCGTCATATTCTCTGGCATCTTCAACAATCGCCAATAAGGCACCTTGTTGAAAACTTGAGTTGACATAATCATGTCCATTAACGGTATGTCCTTTAATGGCGATAAAAATAGTGTTTTCCTTGATACACCTTGAATCGGAAGTGAAAAAAAGTTCATCGCTTCCGCTAATACTATTCTTTTTTATAGAAAAACCTAATTTTTTAGTCTCAAATTCCCCAACTCTATTTAATAAATTGAGGAAATCATCAATATGCACACTCTACTCCTTAAGAAGCATGGTGCTTGAGTGTTCTGATCATCTGAAAAGCAATTGTTCGGTCGTTCAAGGGAAAAAAGGTGTGTTCATAATATTGATATTTCTCATGTCCTTTGCCGGCCAAAACCACCAAAT
>CAYYNI010000140.1:0-5351 GCA_964472765.1 uncultured Thermotogaceae bacterium
GTGGATTTAAAACAAGAAATGAATGCCACAATCATTGGCGAACCGTCCAGTAACAGACCCAATCACTATGGAAATACCAGTGGATTCAACCTTCCTAACAGCAGATTAAGCGTAAGCTATTCCAACAATTATTGGGATATTTATGAGGAAGTAGATGTTTTAGAACCGGATATCCCCGTCTACCGAGATTTCAATGATTATATCAACGGTTTGGACACAGTTCTTGAGCATATAAAGGGGTTGTAAGAAAAGAAACACCGTCATCAATTATTAATACAAATTTTACAAAGACAAACAAAGCCGAAGATTAATAATAAAGAGAAAGGCCCTTTTGCGGGCCTTTTTCACTTTAGATCATAATTGTTCAAAGTAACTTTTTGAGCCCTTTAGAGCCTATCAAAGAATCATTCTCAGATAATCCGGATATTATACCACTCCGTCTTTGCCGACAAAACCGTCAAATTTTGAATTAAAATGAACAATTCTCAACCAAAACCAAAGAAATTCCTTTGGAGATTCCCAACCCGTCAGCTGGTTGATTCATTTAAGTGCTTTCTCGATTCTATAAACCTGTCAATATCTTGAATAAGGTGTTTTTGCCCGGTAGAATGCAGGACATCATAAAAAGAATTAAGATAGTCGAACACATGAAACTGCTTAAAAACTTCCATGGCCTTCTCACCCTTCATGTGATGTGCCTGTTTGTAGTTTTCCAGGCAGAAGATTTTAAAATCAAGTCTTTTAGCATCCATCCTTTTCACCTAAACTTCCGGAAGAGAAAAAACACCTTGTTTTTTCTCGCTTTTTAACAAGCTGTAAAGAAGGGGGGTACTGTACTGCCATACTTTTGTTTTTTCATCTTCAAGTAGTTTGTAGACCTTTGATGAATACAAATATTCAATGGCATCTTCTTCAGAAAGTTTTTCCTCTTTAATGATAGTTTTTATCAGATCTGCAACGATGATACTGAATATACTGTTGAATTGTTCTTTGCTCATCATCTCACCTTCAAAGGGTTAAATAATCCTTATACTTCAAATATTTAAGGCTTTTCACATTGTGAAATAAAATTTGATTATAAAGCTTTCTGATTTTTAAACGCTTTATCGTTTCCTCTTCGCTCAAAACACCCGTTTCAAATAACCTGATTGAAAGATAAACATTGTCATCCGCAACTGGTCCGGAGACAATGTCATATTCAATTGTTTTTTTTCCGTTTCTGTTTTTCAGAACGAAATCAAGCCATTTTTTATCAGCGTGATCAAATACCAATACTTGTAAATTCTTAAAGGCATCACTTTTATTGAACTCATATATTGAAACGAAAAAGTGGTCTGTATCATTTCGTTTAGAAACCTTTTTTGCCCATCGCAAAGCTTGTTTTTTATTTCCTGTTGTATAAAAACCTGCACCAAAATCAAGATACCGGTTGCTTTCTAATATTTTCGGTTTTTTAACAATGACATCGCTTCCATGATATAAATACATTACCACTGATACTCCTTTATCCTCATAATAATGATTATATCATTATCAACAACCATCCAATCAATTCAAAATTTAATCATATTTACACTATTAAGGGAACGTAAGACTATTACATACCCACTTGCATCACAACGTTTTTCTCAGAAAATCCGGATATTATACCACTCCGTCTTGGCCGACAAGACCGACAAATTTTGAATGGCTATGATAACTTTATAGATGGCCACCACTACAAATTCTATTTTTTGTTATTGCTTTTATTTCAAATGGTAGAATAGATGAAAATAAAAAAAATAAGCAACCCAGGAGAAGACGATGATCAAAATCACCAAAAAGCAGGCCAGGGAATTTTTAATCCACTATCACGGGTTTCATAAGGTCATGAAAAATTCCGATGACATTCTTTCTTATATCAAAAAGGTGGGGTGTATTCAGTTTGATCCGGTAAATGTGGCCGGGAGAAATCATGATTTAGTGTTACAGGCCAGAATGAAGGGGTATCGTCCGGAGGATATTTATAAGTTGTTGTATGAAGATAGAAGGCTGGTTGACGGGCTGGACAAGAATATGTCCATTTATCCCATTGAAGATTGGCATTATCTCAGGCGTCTGAGGGAAGCGGTATCAGACTGGCGTAAGATCAAAAAGGGTGAATACGCCCAGGCGGTTGAACAGGTCAGGGAGACTATTAAGCAGAGGGGGCCGGTTTCTTCCAAAGATTTAAAAATGGATAAAAAGATCGATTGGTTTTGGTCAAAAGCGAACGTGGGAAAGGCCGTGTTGGAGACCCTTTATTTTCACGGGGAGTTGATTGTCGCCAGGAAAGAGAAGAACCTTCGATATTTTGACTATGCTTCAAAGCACATTCCGGAACACATTTATACTGCAATTGATCCCAATACATCTTTGACAGACTATCATGACTGGCATTTGAAGCGGCGGATTAACAGTATTGGATTACTTTGGAACAAGAGAAGTGATGCCTTTCTGGGCATGATTGATTTTAAAACCCCTGAGAGAGACAGTGCTTATAAAAGACTTTTAGAGAAGAAAGAAATTGTCAAAGTGGAAATTGAAGGGATCAACACGCCTTTTTATACTGCTGCAGAAAATGTGGATCAGATTGAATCTCCTGGAGATATAAGAAGTCAGGCCTCTTTCATTGCACCTTTGGATAATTTGATGTGGGACAGGAATTTAATCAGTACCCTTTTTGATTTTGATTACACTTGGGAAATCTATAAACCGGCAGAGAAGAGACAATACGGGTATTATGTCTTGCCGGTGATTTATCGGGATCAATTTGTTGCCCGATTTGAGCCTAAGCGGCAGGCAAAGGAAAAGCGTCTAACCGTTAAAAACTGGTGGTGGGAGCCGGGAGTGAGAAAGTCGGATAAAATGAAAAGGGAAATTCAGGAATCATTGGAAGCATTCACAGAGTTTTTGGGAATGAAAGAGCTGGTTGTCGAATGTGAGATTTGAGCTTTTTATTTCACTCCTAACAAACTTCCAATCATTGCCTCATTCCACTCATTTGTTTCCAAATCATAGACCCCGAATGTACCGGCAAAGCCCCAGATCATCGAAGGGATGGCGTATTCTTGGGCTTTCTGATAAACAAAATGCGTCCAGTTTGCCCTGGATGTTTCGTCTATGATGTTATAAGTGCCGAATTCGCCCATTAAAATGGGAATTCCGGTTTGCCCAGACCAGTCTCTGGCTTTTCTCAGTTCTTGGGTGATGGGTTTTGGGCCTGCCGGATTGTGAGTATAGGGCAATGTGTTGTACTGTTCAAACCATTGGGCAAATGCTTCGATTTCTTGAGCTGCTTGAACGGGAATAACAGCGTTTTCGGGTGGTCCTGGCCACTGGATGCCGGTAGTCTGAAATTCCGGACCCAGCCATGAAGCGCCTTGGTGGGTAAACAGATAGGGTTCGTAAAAGTGAAATGTAGCGATGATACGGTCAGTATCAACCGGTAACTGAATGGTATACAGTGAATCACTTAACCCGCCCTGTGCACCGGTGATGATAACCCACCGGTCGTTGTCAATGGCTCTGATTCTTCTGATGGCTTCTAATTGTATGGCATTCCAGTAGTCGACCGTCAGATTGCCTTCAGGTTCGTTTAAAAGCTCAAAGAAAAGGGCATCGGGATAATTTAGAAAACGGGCGGTCATTTGTTCCCAAAGGCTGTAGAATTTTTGCGTATATCCATCTGGATCAGCCATTAACTCCTCAAAGTGATGCATATTGATCACCACTTTCAATCCCCTATCCAAAGCTTGTTGAATCACTTCTTCAACTCTAAGGATGAAGATGTGATCAATATCATAGGGTGGGGTATGTTGACTGTGGGCTGACCAACGAATGGGAAGTCTGACGCTTTCAAATCCCCTTTCTGCGATTTCATCAAAAAACCATTCTTCGATCATGACGCCCCAATCACCTTCTTGAGGCGCTTCCAATGCCCCAGCGATATTAATTCCCTTCCCGATGGGCATAAATGGTGTCGGCATTTGATTGATCGAACAGCCTGACAAAAAAGCCAAGAGTGTAAACAAAGTAAACAAAATCATTTTAGACAATTTATCCCCCTTTCAATCATTAAAAAGACGTGATTATCGAAATAATCCTGCCAACAGCTATTGTTTAAGTTCTTAGAAATGCGTTTAATGTTAGAACTTTAGGTTATAATGAGAGAGCAACTGCCTGATGAGGAGGAATAAAATGGCAAAGAAAACCATTATCAGCCCGGGAAAGTACATACAAGGTCCCGGAGAAATCAATAATCTGGCCGCATACTGCGAACCCTTTGGAACAAACTTGTTTCTGATTGCTAGTGATACTATTATGAAATTACTCCAAAAAAAGATAGAAAACGCTTTTAAAGGAACAGGCAAAAAAATATTTTTTGAACGGTTCAACAGAGAGTGTTCAAAGAATGAAATCCAGCGCCTCAAAGCTATTGCAGAGCAAAACAACGCTGACGTTATTTTGGGAGTTGGAGGGGGAAAAGCGCTGGATACAGCCAAAGCGGTGGCTTTCTATCTGAAAAAACAAACCATTATGATTCCCACCATCGCATCAACCGATGCACCTTGCAGCGCCATTTCAGTTATATATACTGACTACGGTGTATTTGAGAAATGTTTGAGCTTACCGACGAATCCAGCGGTCGTTTTAATGGACACGGATATCATCGCCCAGGCGCCGGTGCGCTTCCTTGTATCCGGCATGGGTGATGCTTTGGCAACTTTTTTTGAAGCAAGAGCGGTATTCAGGGCAAATGCAAACAATACTGCCGGAGGAAAGCCAACTCAAGCGGCTCTTGCCTTAGCCAAACTCTGTTATGACAAATTACTTTCCGACGGATTAAAAGCCAAACTGGCAGCGGAAAGCAACGTCTCTAACCCAGCACTTGAGATTATTATTGAAACCAACACTTACCTGAGCGGTATGGGATTCGAAAGCGGTGGTTTAGCGGCAGCCCATGCCATCCATAACGGATTGACCGTGCTGGAAGAATGCCGAAACTTCTACCACGGTGAAAAAGTTGCGTTTGGAACCATCACACAGTTGGCGCTTGAGAATGCCCCTATGGAAGAAATTAAAGAAGTTGTGGGTTTCTGTAAGAGTGTAGGATTACCCACGACGTTTAAGGATTTAAACAGCGAACATATCACTCAACAACAACTTAGAAGGGTTGCAAAAGCTGCCACTGCGGATAACGAGACGATTCACAACATGCCTTTCCCCGTCAGTGAGGAGGCAGTTTATGCCGCATTGATTACTGCAAATCAATTGGGGAACGTATTATCTTAACAAATCATATGAATAATGTTTGTGTCTAATATAATTAT
>CAYYNI010000141.1:0-5333 GCA_964472765.1 uncultured Thermotogaceae bacterium
TTTACTCTCAAAGTCATGCACCCCTTTATCAAATATCGTTATCCACCATAAATTGTTCTATTTGAGCCTTCGTAAGCTCCTTTAAATCACCGGGTTTTTCAATCCCCGTCAGATCAAACGTACCAACCCTGATCCGTCTGAGATAGACCACTTTATGGCCGATATGTGAACACATTCTCTTTACTTGACGTTTTTTCCCCTCTCGGATGACAATGGTGATCCAGGAAAAAGACCCATCACGCCGCTTAATTTCAAGCAAAGCGGGAGATGTGGAAAATTGCTTTAACGTCATCCCCTTCTTAAACTGCTTGATATCCCCCTCATCGGGAACACCCTGAACCTTCGCCAGATATTCCTTCTCCACTTTCATCTTGGGATGAAGGACCTTGTACGTCAAATCACCGTCGTTGGTGAGAATCAACAGTCCTTCTGTGTCCTTGTCCAATCGCCCCACGGGATGAACCCTTTGGGAAATCTGATAATGCTCCTCTAAAAAATCGTTGATCGTGGGTGTTTGAAAGGGGTCTTTTAATGTGGTGAGATACCCTGCGGGCTTGTGAAATAAATAATAGCACTTTGTTTCCAGTCGAATTGGCTTACCGTCCACTTGCACCAGGTCTTTTTGCTCATCCACTTCCAGAAAAAATTCCCGAACGATTTGATCATTGACTCTCACACGCCCCGATTCTATCATCTGAGCTGCCTTTCTCCGACTAGCCAAACCGGCCTTTTGAATAAATCTCTCTAGTTTCATTAACGCTCCCCTTAAAAAGGCTCCAACAAGACCACCGAAACACCGATCTTTCTTGTGGACACCACAAATTCAACCAGCAAATGATCCCTGAAATTGTGCTTTTCACTCTTGATAAAATAACGGGTCTTAACCTCAAAACTTCCCAGGAGCTTGTTCAACGTATCCTGATTGGAGTAACTGTTGATTACCGGAAGACCGATGGACATTTCAAACAACCAGGGATCAAGAAAATACTGACCGTAAACGCCGGCGCCAAACCAGTAATCGGCCCTGTCCCATGCTGTCTGCTGGGCTTGGGATGATCCGGGGGTGGCATCAAGTGTGTAATCGGAATAAAAACTACCAAATTCAAACGTGGAATAAATCCCGAAACGATAACCTTCAATTCCGTCACGTCTTCCCAAAAGGGGGATCATGGCATCCATGTCAAAATTCCAGAAAATAGTCGGCGTGGCCGATTCTTGTGATTGGGAGTCGAGGAATTGAGGATGATAGGTAATATCCAATTCAATAATATCGTTAAAATCGTTAAACATCCCAATATCCAAATTGATCCCGTGTTTGGTTTGATCGGAGGGCGCAAACCGGTAGCCTGCGCCAATTTCAAACATCATTCCAAAACCACCGCTGACCAGTATAAGCAATGCCAGAGGGATTAAGAATTTAAAACGGACCCCTTTCAGATTACACTCTTTTTTGATAGCTTGTTCCAACAACATCGATCACCCCTTTAAGGGTTAACAGCGTTAACGTGTAATTCAACACCGACGCATCCAGTCCCGATTGATGACTTAGTGTGTCAAAATCACAAACCCCCATCTCTATCAATGAAAACACCTGCTTCTCCTCGTGGGACATATCTTCCACTATACGCTTTTCAAGAGCCTCACTCAGCTCGTTATTCTTGAACGGGGTAAAATAGTCCGGATATTCCTGAAAGACATCTTCTACCTCGCTTACCGGTATGGCGCCTTTTTTTATCAAATCGTTCGTCCCCCCCGAACTGTATGCGTTAATCTGCCCCGGTATGGCGAACACATCTCGATTCTGCTCCAATGCACATCTGGCAGTAATCAAAGAGCCGCTTTTTTTCGCCGCTTCCACCACCAGCACCCCCCGACTCAGTCCGGAAATGATACGGTTTCGCATGGGAAAATAGTAGGTTCTCGGCTTCTCCCAAGGAAAATATTCACTGACCAGGCAGCCATTTTGCAAGACTTGCCGATAGAGGTTTTCGTTGGATTTGGGATAAACCGTATCCACACCGCAACCCAGCACCCCGATCACCTTTGCATGGGTCTCCAGGGCCTTTTGATGGGCCAGAGAATCGATGCCGAATGCCAGCCCGCTGACGATCACAACACCCCTTTCAACCAATTGAGGGATGAGCATATCGATGACCAGCTTTCCGTATCGGGTGCTTTTCCTTGATCCCACCACAGCCAATTTCAAGGCTTCATCGGTCAAGACCGAATCATCTCCCTTTACAAACAAACACCAGGGAGGATCGTTGATCTGCCTCAGCAGTTCCGGATAGCCTTCTTCGCCATAGGTAATCATTTTCAAATCATTGCGAAGGGTGCATGCCTCAAGCCTGTTGATCAGCTCATGGATATCATCCAAATTAATTTTAACAGGCAATCGCTCACAAGCTTGCGCCAGATCATTCAAGGTCGCATAATTCTCAAAAAGCCTTTGTTTCTCATAAAAATTAACGCTTAATTTGGATGCGACGGCAATCTTTTCGATTCTGTTCACAGCAGAAGCCCCTTTTACAATATATATGCTGACAAATCTCGGTCTTTAACCAGTTGTGCCATATTCTCCTGTACATATTTTCGGTCCACGATCAGTTTGTTCAGCTCAGGGTCCGGCGCCTTAAAGGAAACATCTTCCAGAATCCGCTCCATGACCGTATATAACCTTCTGGCACCGATATTCTCCAAATCTTCATTCAGTTGAAAAGACATAGCGGCGATCTCCTCCAAACCATCATCGGTAAACTCAATCTGAACCCCGTCCGTTTCAAGCAACGCCTGATACTGCTTGGTCAATGAATTCCTCGGTTCCACGAGAATGCGTTTGAAATCATCTTTGGTCAACGATTCCAATTCCACCCGCAAGGGAAAACGACCCTGAAGCTCCGGCATCAAATCAGAGGGCTTTGCCACATGAAATGCACCGGCGGCAATAAACAGGATGAAATCTGTTTTAATCAGGCCGTATTTTGTCATGACCGTAGTCCCTTCCACTATCGGCAGTAAATCTCGTTGCACACCGCCCCTGGAAACATCCGGACCGGATTTTGAACTTTCCCCTGCCACCTTGTCGATCTCGTCAATGAAAACGATTCCCTTGTTCTGCGCCAGGTCGATTCCATCTGCCACAATCTTGTCCGTATCAATAAGCTTTTCGGACTCGATCGGCACAAGGATCTTTCGGGCCTGTTTTACCGTCACCCGCTTGGTCACCTTCTTTTTGGGCATCAGATTACCGAACATCCCCTGCATGTCGATCCCAATATCGCCCAAATCCCCGCCAATCATACCGATTTGAGGAGCATTGGACTGTTCGATTTCGATGTTGATAAACCGTTCTTCAAATTCGCCGTTTCGAAGTTTTTGAACAACCTCTTCCCGGTTCCATTTAATATCTGAATCTGTCTCTTCTTTTTCCTCAGGCGGTACAGGTGGCTGCTGGGACCCTTGAAAAAGCTGGCCGAAGATGTTCCCCAAATTCTGCTGATTGCGTTCCTTTCGCCTGGGATGCAAAATGGCATCCACCAGAATTTTTTCCACTTCCGTCTGGGCGATGAGCGCTACCTTCTCCATCTCTTCATGCTTCAGTTTGCTGATGGCCGACTCAACCAATTCACGGATCATGCTTTCCACCGAGCGGCCCACATACCCCACTTCCGTGAAACGGGTGGCTTCTACCTTCAAAAACGGCGAATCGGATAAGTTTGCCAATCTTCTGGCAATCTCCGTTTTTCCGACCCCGGTGGGTCCAATCATCAGGATGTTTTTCGGAAAGACTTCCTCTTTCATCTCATCTTCCAGCTGCTGTCGCCTGATTCTATTGCGTAGGGCAATGGCAACTGATTTTTTAGCCTCATCCTGTCCGATAATATATTTATCCAGTAATTCAACAATTCGCTTGGGTGTTAACTCCTCACTTTTCGGCAATGCCTTTATCACTGTATTATTCTCCTTTCTGTATGAGTAATTCCCCTTTTTCATTCAGGTAAATGTCTTTTGAGTTGATCGTCACCGCCCCAGTAAAATCATGAAACGTATCGGTACCGGTCTCCAGCCGGGCATACATATCCGCTCTGATGTCGTACACAGCCAAATCAAACAACCCCGCAAACTCCGTCAGCCTTTCGTTGTGATGATCCCTTAATTTGCCGGTGACATTCCAAACGAATAATAACCCGCTGAAAAAGACCAATAGGCAACAAATACAACACAAATAGCCTGAACGTTCGGTAATTCTTTTTTTGACCCGCCAATCAGCCTTCCACATAACCGATGAAGGGAAGATTTCGGAATTTTTGTTCAAAATCCAGACCGTATCCCAGTAAAAAACGATCCTGAGATTGAAACCCCACATATTTGGGGATAATGCCGTAATGATCCTTTTCATACTTGTCCACCAAGGTGGCTACTTCCAGCGTAGCCGGCTTATATCGGGACAAATAGTTCAAGATGTATTTCAGGGTTTGGCCGGTATCTAAAATATCCTCGATCACGATGACATTCTTTCCCTGAACCGGCTCGTCAATCCAGGATTTAACGTTGATCCTTCCGGACGACTGGGTTCCTTTGTAGCTGGCAACCTGAATAAACGAATAACTCACATCCATATCAATATCCAACAACAACTGTGAGTAAAAATGAACAGAACCTTTCAACACGCAGACCATGTGCAAGGGCGAATCCAACCCGGCATAGTCTTGAGTAATCTGCTGCCCTAACGCCTTGATCCTTTTGGCAATTTGTTCCTCGCTAAAGAGCACCTTTATTCTCTCTCTGGTGATTTCCATACGATTCGGCAAAAAAAGCCTTCCCCCTTTAATTCAAATTGACCTGAAACAATTCTCCCACTTTACCAATCATCCACTCGAGTCTCTTACCGGCAAGCGATTTATCCAAGCCCGGTGATTGCAACGGCTGAGCATGCACGTTAATATAGGCCTTAACCTTGGGTTCGGTTCCAGAAGGTCTGAAAATAATCTTATCTCCGTTGCTGAAAAGAAAGGATACCACATCTGAATGCAGTTGGGATTGTTCTGTGAGATAATCCTTCATCCGAACCCCCTCTTCCCATTCTTTTAAAGGCTGATGGCTTCTTAAATCCTTCATGAATGCGCTCAGTTTATTCATCCCATCCACGCCCTCTGCACTATAGGTCACCAGGTGCTCCAGATAGTAGCCATATTTGTGACGAATCTGATCCAGTCGTTGTACAACGCCCTCGCCTCCACCGCAGTCAAGCAACAACAAGGCCAAAAGCCCAGATGTGGAACAGGCGTCTTTATCACCGGAATGGGATCCGAACAGATAACCAAAACTTTCTT
>CAYYNI010000142.1:0-5220 GCA_964472765.1 uncultured Thermotogaceae bacterium
AAATCATGAAGCAAAATCACAGACCGCCATTTGGCGGAGTAACCTTTGAAGAGATCGTGAGTGGTAGAGATGAAGAATAAAGCAGACATTGTCATCATCGGGGGAGGAATTATCGGTTGTGCCGTGGCTTTTAATCTGGCTAAAAAAGGGATGAAAGACATTGTCATCATCGAAAAAGGTTTTTTAGCCTCAGGGGCAACCGGCCGATGTGGCGCCGGTGTCAGGCAGCAATGGGGAACCAGGCAAAACTGCCTTTTGGCAAAAGAGAGTATGACTATCTTGGAAAACATCTCCGATTATCTTGGAGAAAAGGTGGACATCGAGTTAAAGCAGAGGGGATATTTACTCCTTTCTTTCTCGGAAAAAGAAACGGAACAATTCAGCAAAAACCTACAGGTGCAGCATGCCCTCAATATTCCATCCAAGGCATTAACACCTGAGCAAGCAAAAGAAATTGTTCCCATACTCAATATCGAAGCGGTTCACAGCGCTGCTTTTTGTCCAACTGATGGACATGCCAATCCCTTCCTGACAACAGAGGCCTATGCCAAAGCAGCCCAAAAAAGAGGGGTTGAGATCAATACATTTACTCAAGCGCAAGCTATCAACATAGAAAACGGAAGGATAAAAGGGGTTCAAACAGATAAGGGGTTCATCCAAACAGAGCGTGTTTTGAATGCTGCGGGCGGATGGGCATACGAAATCGGGCAAATGGCCGGATTGGAACTTCCTGTATTTTCCGAAAGGCATGAAATCCTGGTTACAGAGAAAGTGCCGCCGATGCTGGATCCCATGGTCATGTCCTTCTCCTACAACATTTATTGCCAACAAACACCAAATGGGAGTATTGTCATGGGACATGGCCCAAAAAATGAAAAACCAGGGCATAACGTCAACAGCACCTGGCAGTTTCTGGAAACCATGGCACAAAAAGTCACCTATTTGCTGCCGGCCATCAAAAAAATTCGTGTTGTCCGTCAATGGGCGGGTTCGTACAACATATCGCCTGACCGCCAGCCAATTATTTGCGAATCAGAACAATTACCGGGCTATTTCATGGCGGTGGGATTCTCAGGACACGGGTTCATGTTGGGACCGTCTATCGGCGTTTATCTTTCCGAGCTCATTTGTGGAGAAACACCTTCATATGATGTTACGCTGGACCTGGGACGATTTGAACGTCATGAAAGTATTGCCGAACCCTCTGTCGTTTAAAAAGTAAACAGAACCAGTCAGTTTGTATCAACAGGAGAAGTTTTTTAATATTTTTTAAGGAGGCTATTAAAATGAATGGATTTTTCTTTCTGGAAAGGCCCAAAAACGAACCTGTATTGGATTACAGACCGGGCAGTCCCGAAAAGAAGGAACTCAAGGCTAAGATTGAAGAGATGAAATCAAAGAAAATAGACATTCCGTTGATTATTGGCGGAAAAGAGGTTAGAACCGGAAATACCGCAAAATGTGTCATGCCTCACGATCACAGCCATGTTTTAGCTGAGTATCACAAAGCCGGTGAAAAAGAGATCAAGATGGCGATTGATGCCGCTATGAAAGCGAAAGAAATCTGGTCAAAGTTCTCTTGGGTTGAGAGAGTTTCGGTGTTTAAAAAGGCTGCTAAACTCCTTTCAGGCTCATGGAGAAGCACCCTTAACGCCGCAGCCATTTTAAGTCAAAGTAAAACAGTCTATCAAGCTGAAATCGATGCAGCATGTGAACTCATCGATTTTTTTAACTTTAATGCTTACTTCTTAACCCAGTTATACCAGGACCAACCCGAATCATCCAACGCCATATGGAACCGAAGCGAATACAGGCCCCTTGAGGGATTTGTTTTTGCTGTTACGCCGTTTAACTTTGCATCTATTGCAGGCAATCTGCCATCCGCACCCGCCATTGCCGGGAACACGAGTGTTTGGAAACCCGCATCATCTGCTGTTTATACCGCATTCTTTATTATGAAGCTTTTTGAAGCAGCCGGAATGCCTGCAGGCGTGATCAATTTTATCCCGGGAAGAGGATCTGAAGTCGGCGATATCGTTCTGGCCGATCCGAATTTAGCCGGTATTCATTTCACCGGTTCAACCGATGTCTTTCAACACATGTGGAAAACGGTTGGAGACAACATTAAAAATTACAAAACTTATCCCAGAATTGTTGGGGAAACAGGCGGGAAAGATTTTGCAGTGGTTCATAAAAGTGCAGATACTCAAGAAGTTTCGACCGCTATCCTTAGAGGCGCCTTTGAATACCAAGGCCAGAAATGTTCAGCTCTTTCCAGAGCATATATACCGCAATCTTTGTGGGGAGGGATAAGCGAAAAACTCATTGGAGATCTGGAAACGGTCAAGATGGGAAATCCCGAAGACTTCACCAATTTCATGAGTGCTGTCATCGATAAAGGTGCTTTTAAAACGATAACCGAATACATCGATTACGCCAAACTCAGTAAAGATGCCAAGATTATCTTCGGTGGCAATTACGATGATTCAAAGGGCTATTTTATTGAACCAACAGTAATTGTCACAACAGATCCCCGCTTTAAAACCATGAAAGAGGAAATATTCGGACCTGTGGTCACCCTTTATATCTATGAAGACCACCGCTTCGATGAAATTCTGGAACTATGCGACACTACATCGCCTTACGCCTTGACCGGAGCCATATTCGCAAAGGACAGAAGTGTAATCATCAAAGCATCACAGGTATTGGAACACGCAGCGGGGAATTTCTACATCAATGACAAACCCACCGGTGCCGTCGTAGGCCAGCAGCCATTTGGTGGGTCAAGGGCATCCGGTACCAATGACAAAGCAGGAAGCGCCATGAATCTGCTCAGATGGATGTCTGTCAGAAGTGTCAAAGAAAACTTCGAACCGCCAATCAATTACCGTTATCCATTTATGGAAGAAAAATAGAACGCTAGGGCAGATAACAAAAAACGGACACTCTTTAAGTGTCCGTTTTTTGTTGATATAACACATTAATACTTAATTGATAACGATTTGAATTGTGTAGGGTTGTGGATAGCAAGTTCCTTCAACCTGAACCTGAATCGTTGTTTGACAAGGTCCTCCTTGTTGACAGGGATTATACGGTTGGCATGGATTGCACGGCTGACAAGGGTTGTACTGTTGGCATGGATTGCATGGCTGGCACGGTTGGTATTGGCAAGGATATAGCGCCAATTCGGATGTGCTTCCATTCCATGAGAGAACTCCCATCATCCACTGACAGGTCGTACTTCTGTAGATTCTCATGACGACGGTTTGACCGGGTTGTAGACAATCTAAAGCACTTCCCAGGGCAAACTTATTCCAAGTATCCTTGTAACAATAATCGATACATCGGAATTGTGATAATTGTGATTCCAACGGGCAGCACGCCGTAAAGGAATAGCTTCCCGGAGTATAGGTTTGTTGACAGGGATTACAAGGATTGCAGTTGGCGCATTCATTGATAGGGCAACACTTTCCAAGGCATTTGTATGCCGGGAAAACAACTGCCTCGGTAATCACATCGCCTTTTGCGAGTATGCCATGTGCCACATAGCCGGCAACCGTACTGGAAACGTAAACACCGTGGACTTTTTCATCACAAACATAACCCGTCCAGTTCTGAGCACAAATTCCAATGGTGTATGCCATGCTCAGCGTTGCCAAGAGTGCGAATAGCGCAAATAAGATCATTGTCTTTTTCATTTTCTACACCTCCTGGCGATTATTGTTTAATGATTCTGCCGTTTTCGAAATCGAAATTACCCTCTTTCACTTCTCCGTTAACCACAAATTTGATAAAACCTTTTTGAGTCAGGTCTATTTGCTGCATAACGAGTTGATTTCCATTCTCATCGGTGAATACCCCATTGGGATTTCGAATTGAACCGCTCAATACAATCGTTCCCTCTTCATCAAAAGCGGCTACCGGAGCCTCTTGACCCTCAGAAAGCAACATTGTTGCACCCCAAATCCACGGACCAGACCACCATGCTGTTACCGCTGCACAGGCAGAAAAAACGAGAATAACTGCTAAAAATGCAACAATCCCGCTCAAAGCAACTATCTTTTTCATAAAAACACCTCCTTGAGATTTACTTTTAATCTTCTAATGCAATCACAACGATTATACCACTTTTCGATAGTCAAAACAATATAATTCTCAAAGTTTGTTTAAAAAATCAGTCTCGATAACTGTTCAGGATTTGTATGATTTCTTCTTGGCTGTCCAAAAAGATATCCACCAAATTTGGGCAAAAATGTTTTCCTTTGCCTTGTGCAATGATCTCAAATGCCTTTTCAGGAGGAAAAGCAGGTTTGTAAACCCGCTCGCTGATCAGTGCATCAAACACATCTGAAATAGCAACGATTCTGCCCGGTATGGAAATCTCCTCCCCTTTCAATCCTTTGGGGTACCCAGAACCATCCCATTTTTCATGATGTTCGGAAATGATTTTGATGCAGGTATCCAAAAAGTGAATATGGGTGGTTTCTATCAACGTTTTATTCATTTTGTAAATAACCTGGGCGCCAAAATCGACATGCTTTTTCATGAATTCAAACTCATCTGCTGTTAATTTTCCCGGCTTCAGTAGGATTTTGTCTGGAATTCCCACTTTTCCAATATCGTGAAGCGGGGCAAACCAGAATATTTCACGAACGAGTTTGGGTGAAATCTTGGGATTGATAGCCATCAGCTTTTGAGCCATTAACCGGGAGTAATTAGCCACCCTGGAAAGATGATTGCCCGTTTCAAAGTCCTTTTTTTCAACCAAATCGGCAAAGGCTTCGGAAGTTTTGGCGATGAGTTCTTGCATCAAATAGGCGTTGTATATTTCGCTTTTCAGCGTTTTGGCAAATTGCTTCATGGTCTGTTGATCCTTTTTGCTAAAGGCGTTTTTCTTTACATTGTTGGCGAAAATGAATCCGAGCAGACCGGCTTGGGTATACATGGGTACGGTGATGCTGGAATGAAAGCCCTCTTTCAAAATCATCTTTGTAGCTTCTGATTGATGAATCCGATTGTAATGTTCTTCAATGTCGTTGATGATTCTCACATCAGAATCCGAACGCAAACGGATTAAACTGGTTTGATCCAAAGGGGCTTTAAAGCCTGCATTTAAAATCACTTCAGGCCTTTCTGACTTGAGTGTTTCGGCGATAATATTGCCGTTATTATCAACGAATGCCACGGCTAAACGTTGAATATCCATTTGACCTTTTAGCA
>CAYYNI010000143.1:0-5191 GCA_964472765.1 uncultured Thermotogaceae bacterium
TGAATCTCGGTGCCGGACAACATGTAGTGAAAGTCAAAATCAGAGATTCCTTTGAAAACGAGTCTTTGAAGATTAAGCTTTTTAGACTCGTAGAACCTACTTTGGAAATCAATTCAGTCAACCTCAAACCAAGGGAAAGTGTTTTAAACACCGTTTATAAAGATAGCTACTTTGAAGTTTTCATTGAGAGAACAATACCCGAAAACTTGCCGGTAAATGGTACGCTTCAAGTCAATGGGCATGGTGTCATGCAATCATTTACACTTGAAGCGTCAGGGGATTATCGTTACGTGACTTCTGATTGGCAGCCGTTGGATCAGGGGGTGTATGATGTGGATATTTCCATGGAGGCGATTGTCAATACAGATATTTACTCAGATACCTATTCAGCATCGGTAACGGTTTATCCTCCCGAAATCGGACAGCCTCTTATGAGGATGCAAGGCGAAGCAAATACACTTGTATATGGTGAAGGATTTGATTTTGAACTCATCTTTAATGATCCCAATAAGACAAATGATATGACGGTTAAGATGTATTTGGTTGATGAGTCTTTGGTTCAGATTCCAGAAGTTAATCCCGTGACAGCTTCTAAGGTGGATGATGTGACATTTGTTTCGGATGAACCCTTCAAAATTTACCGCCCGTTGACATTTAGAGGAGCGGCATTAATAACTGTAATAGACATTTCCGGTGAATATAATATGCCGCTTGTCTATTCAACCAATACATATACCCTTGCAACACCAACTTTGTACGTGAATTTGGACGAGACGAAGGAATATTACTATAATTTGTTCAATTCCTTAGATGTTCAGATTACCGTGCCAGGGACGTTAAGTATCCAGAATCCAGTTATTAAAATGGATGGAGATGTATTGAGTGCAAATCCTTACAATGTTGACGGATCAATATACAGTTATCGTATTAAACCGCTTTCTATAGATGATATGCCCATTGAAATTGAGCTATACGAGCAATCGGATATTAACAAGCAGAATCCTTTGCTGACGAAACTGGCAACTTTGAATGTTGTAGAGTACAATCCAACGATTAACATCACTGAGATGAATTATGGAAATAAAGTGAACAAGTCCAGATCTCCTGTGGTTCAGTTCCAGCTTAGTGATACACCTGATCCGCAATTCTATAACCTGGAGTATGAATATCGAACTACTTTAAATACGTTCCCTCCAAGGGAAGGAAATTATATTAGAATAACGGAAGATTCAACAATTCTCCATTTCAATGCATCTAATTATGCCGATATTGATGCGGGCAATTCCGTGGAATTAGTGGGTAATATTGCTATTTTTGACGGTACAACCAGAATTGCAACTGCCGTTGAAACCGAAGATGTTACAGTAGTATTGCCAAGTATTACCGGTGTGAGATTTACCAATGATATCCTCAATTCATACAGGATTTATACGGAATCTGATGTTGTCGTGGAATTTAACAACAATAATTACGTTGATCAATTTCTGAATGTTAGACTTCTTGTATCTGATGCCGGAGCGACAAAGGTGTATAACAAAGAGCCGGATTATGTAGCAGGCAGTGTAACTTTCGACAAGGTGGTTCTTACCGCTACCGGTTCTCATGATATTCAAGCGAAAGTTTATTGTAATAATGGGGATGAAGTTTTGAGAGGTCAGTCTGAAGTAGAGCAATTATTTGCCGTTGACTCTCTTCCTTCCGTCAATGTCTACTTCCCAACAGAACTTGATAAGATCTACATTGGGCAGCCTATCAAGCCTCAGGTTAAAATCACCAGTATCCCTCAGATTAACGATGTGAGAATATCTATTTCAAAAGACGGAACAGCCGGAATTTCAAATGGAGATGCGGGTTTGGTTTCGAGTCAAGGGGATTCACTGATATATGAATTAAACGACTCCTTTACGATATCAGAAAGTGGTCAATGGACTGTCGATGCTTTGGTCATGTCCGGTATGGTTGGAAATAAAACAGCCTCGGGTGATTTTATCGCCAGTGACGGAGAAATAGAAAATGTTTCCTTACAGCTCTCACAAGGTGGTGCCTTGTTGTTTACGAATGAACCGATTCAATATAAAGGACGTTTCAGTTACAGTAATCCGTACAATTCTCCTGATTGGAATGCAACATTGACATCTGCAACGGGTGCCTCCTATGATATTTCTCAAATTGGCCAAGCGGTGATCACCCCCAACGGCAATCTTATGGATTATGAGATTACATACGAAATTGGCGCAGGCGTTTTAGCTTCTGGAAAACATATGATCACCTTTTCTGTCGGATCAGGTGCTAACCAAAAAACAACTACTGAGTCGTTCACAGCCTTAGCGCCATTGATCGGTCAGCCCACTAAGCAGCTTGCAAGTAATTATATCCTTGAAGGAAATAAGGTCGAGGGATATATTACCTATTCTCTTTCTGATAGATTCTTGGAAGAAGCAGACCCGATCAGAGATTATATTTCTGCCTCATTCCAATTTGACAACACTGGTGCACCAATTATTGGACCAATGTATGAGTTTTCTGACAATCCTCCGTATGGTAAAATTCTTACCATCACATATTCTGCAGTCGCTGGTCAGCATAATGGAGGACCTGATTCAGAAAGAATTTTTAACGCTATCTTCAAATCAAGCTTGATAGATGGAGAGGTTTTATTAGACGAAACGGCAACTTTTACGATAAAGAATGATTCGATTGACGATTAAAAATTATTCGGTTAAGCAATAAGGAGGACAAGATGTTTTCAAAAGAGTTTTACTACGGTGCTTCAACAGCGGGTTTTCAAGTTGAAATGGGTAGTGGCCAAGCTATTGACAAAAATACGGATTGGTATGTCTGGACAAAAGATCAGCTGAATGTGCAACATGGTTTAGTCAGTGGGGATGATCCCGAAAAGGGGTGTAACTACTGGTTGAATTTCAAGGCTTTTCATGAGCTGGCTGAAAATGCCGGGATGAACATGCTTAGAATTGGTGTGGAATGGTCCAGAATCTTTCCGCAGGCAACTTTTAATTGCGACAGTCCGGAAGATTTGGAAAAGGTCGCTGATTTAGAGGCGCTTGAGCATTATCGTGAAATTATGAAAGATATCAAAGATCGCAAGATCACGTTGATGGTTAATCTCAACCATTTTACACTTCCTTTATGGTTGCATGATCCCATCAAACTGAACCGTGAAAGAGATTTTTCAGCTCCTGGGTGGTTAGATGAGAAAGTCATTAAGGAATTTGAAAAATATGCGGGATTTATGGCTTCCAAAATAGATGATTTGGTGGATTATTGGTCTACTGAAAATGAGCCGAATGTCGTTGCCATGCCTTATAACAGCATACAAATGGGTTTTCCGCCAGCGTTGATGTCTCCTGAATACCAGGAGAAGGCCTTGAAAAATGAAATGCTGGCTCACAGAGCCGGTTACGATGCGATCAAGCAACACAGTGAAAAACCGGTGGGGTGCATCTATGCTCTTGGCTGGCCAACCGGGGATGAAAACGCTGTTGAGATGATGATCAATTCTGAGTTATCTAGATATCTTGATCAGGTTAAAGATAAAATGGATTTTCTTGGGGTCAATTATTATTCCAGGTTGAAAGTGGCAATGGATGAAACCGGAAATCCTCATGTCCTACCTGATTATGGACAGGGTTGTAAGCCAAACAGTCAATCGGCAGATGGAAGGATCACCAGTGATTTCGGCTGGGAATATTATCCTGAAGGGCTTTATAATGTGCTGAAATATGTACATAAAAGATATTCAATTCCGCTTTTTGTGACGGAGAACGGCACTGCAGATGCTGCTGATGGGAACAGGCAGACCTATTTAGTCTCCCATATGAATATGGTGGAACGCCTAATAGAAGACGGTATTGATATTAAGGGTTATTTACATTGGTCATTGGTGGATAATTTTGAATGGGCAAGTGGCTATTCCATGCGTTTTGGCCTCGTAACAGTTGATTTTGAGAACAAGAACTTCATTCCAAGAGGCAGTTATTTTATCATGAAGGATATCATCGGGAAAAAAACGACAAAGGATTACGAGTATTTACTGAAATTTCCCAACGATATTTTTGATGAAAAAAATCTTAATAAATGATTGTTGAGGTTTGATTAAAAAAAAGACGGGGTAACCCGTCTTTTTTTATCTACACATTTATCCAAACAAAGTGTGCTTTTTCAATGAAGTTATTGAAGATAGGATCATGTTTACTAATACGAGTAGTTTATTTATTCTATGGGCTTGTCTTTTGTCTCAATAGCGTATTTTGAGAAGAAAAAAGCACTTGCTAACATTAACAATGCCAAAGTAATGGTCATAATCATGGTAGTGTATCCTCCGGTTTCTATCAGAAATGTGGCGTAAAAAGGTGCGATGATGCCACTGATTCTGGCCATGACTTGGGAAGAACCGTTTCCAAGTGCACGCATTTCTGTAGGGAACAATTCAGGGGTATAAGCGTAAACAAACCCCCAGGCGCCCATGCAAAATACTGAAAGGACAACGGCGAATAAAAGCGCTGTGAATGATGAATGAACAATAAAAAGCAACAGAATGGCGAGTCCGGTTCCGGTAAAAAAGAAAATAGCCGTTTTCTTTCTTCCAATCCTTTCGATCAAAAAAGCTGCCAACAGATATCCCGGAAGCTGCATTAACAGCATAAAGAATGTATACCATAAAGCGCTGGTGTGTTCGATGCCTCTGGAGGCAAATATTTTCGGAGCCCAGGTGAATATTCCATAATAGGTAAAACTGATTGAAAACCAGGCGAACCATATCATGAGCGTTCTGGAGCGGAATTTGCTTTTGAGTAGTTCCAAAACTGGTATTCTGGCAGGTGCATGCATTTTCACATCTTCAGCTATGGTGACTTTAAGCACTTTTTCAAGAGCTGGTTTGCCCCCTTTCAAAAAGGCGTATTTCGGGCTTTTTGGGAGGGTGAAAGCAATGACCAGCAAAGGTATGCTAAAAATGGCCAGTGCAAAATAAGAGGGACTCCAGCCATAAGAATCCAAAGTCAAGACACTTAAAAGTCCCAATAGAATACTTCCGATTGCCCAGCTGGATTCAAGATAGGTCAAATATCTCCCTCGTATCTTTATGGAAGTGAATTCTGTCAAATAGGCGTTGACAACTGGTAATAAGCCCCCGTATCCTAATCCTGAGAGTAATCTGAAAAGTGCAAATTGC
>CAYYNI010000144.1:0-5186 GCA_964472765.1 uncultured Thermotogaceae bacterium
CACAATCGTGGTTTAATACTCAATAAGGATGATTTTAAAAAAGAATTCGGGTTTTTAAAAGGAATGATGGCTTATAGTGCATTAAAAGAGGACTTTAACAGGCAACTGCCTTATTCCCAAAACACATGCTACATCGAATGTGTAGGAACGCTTAGTCAATATCGAGGCATGGGAATAGCAACCAAGTTAATTGAATTCATTACATCTGAAACGCCATATGATCGCTATGTATTGGAGGTTAGTGATACAAATAAAAATGCTTACAGACTCTATCAAAAACTTGGATTTAAAGTGTTTGATAAAAAGAAGGTTCGGTGGGCAAGAATAAAAGGCTTTAATGAAACTATTTTCATGGAGTGGGTTGGATGTTGATAAAAGTGTTATAAAAAAAATTATTCAAATCTCTATCTCGAAAGTAAAATTTTAAGATTCCTGGGAATCACTTTGTACCATTCATCCATGCCAAGATAATGTAATTTTTTCCTTGTTTCTTCTTTTAGAGAACTGTATTCAGTTCCCTTTAAAATGTTGTTGGTTTCTTCTTCATCAAAAGAGATGTTGTCTTCAATTTTATCGATTTGATCTGCATTCATTGGGCAGATTTTCTGACAATAAAGGCAATCATATGCAGTATGTTGAAGGGTTTCATCGACCCTATCAGGAAATTTATCATGGGTTCCATGGCAAAAGAAAGGCATTTTTCGATGCCAACGCTTGTAATTCTTCTTGCATACTATCCCCCCGGTATAGTATGCAAGAAAGCGTTTTTCTTCAACCTTTAATTAATGAATTGTATTGTAGCAGAGTCTGTTATTGAAGCACAATTTCCAAATCGGTCTGTAACGGTAGCTGTAGCATAAATTGTTATATCCATCGTTTCATTAGGCCTTGCATCATATTCTATCTCGGTAAAAATGGGTTTTGATACAGGATAATAAATCAATGAGAGATGGTCGGTAAATGAACTCTGATGGGTTATTTCGACTTCAAGAGAATTATTTGAGACAAATCCTCCCAGGTTTTCGTCCACATAGTAATCTGCAGCAGAGATCACTATGTCATAGAAACCGCTATTAAACGAAATGCCTATTAAAGGCACAAACGTATCAATGCCCAAAACGACATCGGTATTTGTGCTATTCCCAAAACTGTCCGTCGCCGTAAAGGTAACGGTTGCATAGGTAGTGGTGGCTCCAAAGGGCTCTTGAAGTGAAGCCGTTGCCATTTTCGTATGAAGGTTATTTCTCTGATTCACCAAAGGCGTAATCATGTCGCCGATGGTGACACTGGCCGAGTCAATGCCTTCAACATGGGTGATTTCAATCGCCGTTGTCGTTCCGAAATCAGTGGCCGTAATCGTTGCAAACAAAGCCGGACTGTTGAAGCTGGCGGCATTAATGCGGGTATTTGCCGAGATGTTTAGTTCACCAAACCGGTTATCGACCCATACCTGAGTCGCTGCCGGGTAAGCGGCGCCATACGTATCAGTTGCCACAATGGTAGCCCAAAATTGGGTGGCATCAACGCTTGGGAGTCTCCAAATGACCTCTTGATCTTCCATCCGGTTGATATTCGAAAAAGTACTTTCTCCGCCAACCGTGATACGATAAAATCCTTGAACAAACTCTGAACCGGTGGCTGTAAAAGTGACCGTGGCGTATTCAGATGTAAAATAATTCCCGTTATCGGTGGCAACGTTTTTGATGGTCACCGTCAAAGGGGAATAAACGAGAATTGCAAAATCTTCCGTCGAAACATTATCTTTTGCATCCGTAGCGGTTACCGTGATGGTACCGGTGCCGGTTTCATGTCCGGTAAGGGTTATATCGGCTGTTTGGGTTGTTCTACTGCCCCTGACGCTTGTTGTTATCACGTTATTTGCGTTGTTGAATGAGATGTTGACGTCACTGATTTCTCCACCGTCGGTGATTTCATAGGAAAATGTTTTTGTTTGTCCCGTTTGAATGGCAGTACCTGGATTCGTCACTTCAGCCAGGATTTTGGGTGCCACTTCATCGATGTACAATGCGGCCTGTGAATTGGCGGAGTTTCCGGCTATATCTTTTGCCGTCAGCGTTGCCCTTAACGTTTCACCATCAAATAAACCGGGTGTATAGGAGCATATAACGGTGTAAGTATAGTTTTTAGCACCTTGAGGGAAATCAAAAGCGGGGGTATTCCAGTTGACATCAACCCCGTTAACTGCGACTATGGATTGTTCATCGGGATCAAAACCATAACCCGTATCTGTTGCGGAAAAGGTAATCGTCGCCTGCCCATTTAGGGGTTCTTGTAAGGTAAATCCAACTTGTGGATCGGTATTATCCGTGCGATAATTAACGGTGGCAAAATCAGAGATAATCTCTGCAATATACTGTCCGTATGTGGTTGTTCCCTGCAAGGTTCCTTTAAACACATAGACACCGGGGCCGTTATTTAACGTGTACAAATGATCTTTCACAGACTTGCTTTTGTCATTGGCTTCCACAACAATGGAAGGCGTTGCGGCCGGTCCCACAGGTGCTTCAATCAACTGGATATTGACGCCATAGACCTGAAAGATATCGGGAGTGAAGTCACTGTTGAACGTCAATTCGATTTGGTTATCTTCAATTTTTTCGAGATCTATTTCATTTCCCCTTTGAATTGAAGCGTTTTCCGCTTGGGTTGCGTTTAACGTAGCGGTGGCATTCAAGCCGGTTACACGATAGGATTTCACAGCGGTTGTTCCCGAATCGGTTTTGGCTTCTATGGTGAAAACAATCGATGTCCCCGGAGCAGGGGTGTTTCCGATGGTGATATTCCCATTCTCATCCGGCAGCATCCATGTTTCGCTGTTGAAATCACAGGTGAGATCTGTTGCGCTTTCACCGGAGGGGAATTCAATATCCGCTAATTCATAGGCATGGTCTGCGTCGGAACAGTACGTCAGGATATCAAATTGTGAAACGTTGGTTCCGTGGATGGTCGCTGTTACAAGGGAGGGACACCACCATTCGCTTTCTCCGGCCAGGAAAGAAATATCGGTTGTATCTAACGTTATGGCTAATTCTTCATCTGTTTCCGGTGTGGCTTCCACTGTAAAAGAATATTTGAAGGCTTTAGTTTCGCCGTTGGAATCTTCAGCCGTTAAGCGCCATTCATACTGTTGACCGTAGTTTAAATCGGGATTATAGGTTCCTTGGCTGGAATAGTAATCTCTGATTTTTTTCAGAGCATCTTTTAGGCCAAACTCCAGGGTTATTTTCACAATAGTAGGTGGATCTCCCAACCCTTCCACAACACCGGGCTCGAATTTCCATTCCAACAAGGCGTTTAGAGCAACGCTTAATGAATTATTACCGGGTCTCATATATACCAAACTAGGGGGGCTAAAACTTGTGAATATACATCCGACGGTAATTAATATAACAATAATCACTGTTATAACTTCCAAAATCACTATTTTTTCATAATGAAAACATCCCTTCTAATCTATTTTTGGATGGTTTAGAGTCAAAATGTTTGAATTTTGACCGATTCCGCTCATTTAAAACCCTCTTCAGTCCTTTTTATCATGATGGATATGGTCTAAGTTGTGATAAACAGAATCCCTGTTACATGAAAGGTAAAACACAATAGAGAAAAAAGGGGCAGCATGTATTGTAGCTGCTGAAGTGAACTTCATAGGATATTTTCATTATATCTGAAAAATAAAGAATGAAGGCAAGATAATTATACTCATTTAATTTATTTATGTCAATTTAAAAAGAATTATCTGTTTTTTGTGTTCATTGCAGAAAAAGCCTGTCGTATGTAATGCTAAGACAGGCTCTTTTTGATAAAATTCTTACGATTCTAATTATTCTTCAAACAATATCATGTAAGGTCCATATCCTCTTTCTTTCATATCGTCATAGGGTATAAACTCAAGGGCTGCCCCGTTGATGCAATATCTCAAGCCGCCTTTGTCTTTTGGGCCATCTGTGAAAACATGTCCCAGGTGCGATCCGGCGATTGAGCTTCTGACTTCCACGACATAATAATACATATCCGAACGATATTCCAGGGCGTTGGCCGTGATGGCCTTGGTAAAACTGGGCCAACCGGTGCCGGAAGTGAATTTGTCTTCAGAGGAGAAAAGGGGCTCTCCGCTGACAATATCCACGTAAATTCCTTTTTCATGAACATCCAACAGCTCACTCGTGAAGGGGTACTCGGTGCCTGCATTTTGTGTGATGTTGTAGGACGTATAACTGAGTCTTTCTTTTATGGCTTCATCTGACAGATCTCTTTCCACTTTAAAATCAAACAACGGTTTATCCGCTAAACTCAGTGAAATATGGCAATAACCGAATGGATTCTTTTCTAAATAATCCTGATGGTAGTCTTCCGCCTCGTAAAAGGCTTGAAGGGGCTCTATTTCGATGGCGGTTTGTTGGCCTTCCTGTTTTTCAAAGTCGTCAATCACCTTTTGCACCCTTTTCATCTGTTGATCATTCGTATAATAGATCCCGGACCGATACTGAACACCGATATCATTTCCCTGTTTGTTCACTGAATAGGGATCAACGATTCGTAAAAAATGCAGGATAATTTCTTCCAGGCTGATGAGATTTTCATCGTAATCCACTTTCACCGTTTCCGCATGACCGGAACCCTGGCGTTTTTCTGAAACGCCTAAGGAATTTGTTTCCCAAATTCCACCGATGACTTGCTCATAAGTCGGATTCTCAGTCTCGCCATTTGCATAACCGGATTGCGCATCGACTACGCCGAGCACCCGCTCGAAATAAGCCTCAACACCCCAAAAACACCCTCCTGCCAAATAGATGGTGTTCACATTCCGGTATTCATCGTTAATGATCATACTAAGCGTTTTTGCGTTGTTATTGAGACCGCCATTCATGATGGGGAGTTCTTTTTGAACCCCGTTGATGTCCTTTTTGGCCTCTGTGGAAAAGGCAACGGTGATGAACAGCACTATGATCAAAACGAACCATTTCTGATATTTCATAATTTTCACACTCCTTAATAATTCTAATAATGTTTAATAATTCACTCTTGCTTTTAGACGTAATTCTGAACCCATTCATGTAAAGGTTCAATCTCTCAGAAATGTCCGAGTGAGTGAGAGAAGAACAAGGAGCGTTCCATGGTTAATGGTAATCCTGGGGAATAGATGAATCGATTGAAGCAATCCCATT
>CAYYNI010000145.1:0-5150 GCA_964472765.1 uncultured Thermotogaceae bacterium
TTCTTCATGGTGGGTAATATCGATAAGGCACGAGAAAAGGCAAAAAAAATCAGGGAAGGCTGATCCTTGTGAGCACATTCAAAACAGAGATCGTCTCTGTTGATCGGGTTGTTTGGAGTGGAGAAGCGCAAAGTGTCACATTCAGAACCGTGGAAGGCTCCATGGGCGTATTGGAAAAAAGAGCTCCAATTGTAACTGCTTTGGACATCGCCATGATGGAAGTCAAAACAGAAAAAGGAATTTTGGAATTCGCCGTGCATGGCGGATTGCTGCGCATGAACTCAGAAAAATTGGTTATCGTAACCGACGCAGCAGAAAAAGCCGAGGAAATCGATCTTTATCGGGCAGAAAAAGCCAAACAAAGGGCGCAAGACCTACTCGCAAAAGCCAAAAACGACGTTGAACGTTATAAAGCAAATGCATCGCTGCAAAAAAACATCTTGAGAATGCGCATAGGAAAAAAAAGTTGAAAAAAGAGGTGTAATCATTGTTTTATCTTTCAGAACCCGTTTATGTTTCCAAGCCCTGGGGTGGTAACATCTTCAGGGACATCTACCCAAAGGCGACCACTTCAAACATTGGTGAAGTCTGGCTCCTTTCAGGGGTTGAAGGAAAAGAAACCTCTATCTTCTCCATTGACGGCAGGGAATACCTTCCTTCCAAAATGATCAAAAAGATTACAGGCCAAGACTTTCCAAGATTTCCATTTCTCATTAAAACACTCAGTGCCACACAATGGCTTTCCGTGCAAGTCCACCCCGATAACAGCTACGCCAAGAAAAACGAGAAAGGCGAGCCCTGGGGTAAAAACGAAATGTGGTATGTATTAGATGCGGAAGATGATGCGCAAATCATCAACGGCATCAATAATATCGCCTCCAAAAAGGACATGCTGGATGCTATCGAGAATGGAACACTCGAAAAACAATTGAATTACACCAAAATCAAAAAAGAGGATCTCATTTACCTTCAAGCCGGAAAGGTTCACGCATTAGGCCCCGGATCGCTAATCCTTGAAATTCAGCAAACATCGAATATCACTTACCGCATGTTTGACTGGGGAAGGGATCGGGAACTCCATGCTAAAAAAGGAAGCGAGGTTATTAACTACCGATATCCCCAAGCGGATATCAAGGAAAACTTCAGCGAATTCCGTAATGATTATTTTTACACCTATAAAAAGCAATTCAACGGTGAATATGCCCAGGGATTTTGTGTGTTAATCACCCTTGAAGACATCCAAATAGATGAATTTGAATGCCGAAAATATTTCCCCGTCATCATCCCCCAAGACAGCAAGGTGAAGATCACCGGCACCTGCATCGTGGTGCAGCCCGGCAGATGGTGGGAAAGACACGGCTGCAACTAAAAGGGGTGAGTCATGGACAGAACATTTGTTTTTTTCAAACCCAACACCATCCGACGGGGACTCATGGGCGAGATCCTGAAACGTTTCGAACAGCGTGGATTGAAAATCATCGCCATGAAATTCCATAGAATGACACGATCCCAAGCAGAAAATCTCTACCGTGAACATAACGGTAAGGCTTTTTATAGCACCCTGATGGAATTTGCCACTGGCGGACCGGCTCTTTTCTTGATTGTGGAAGGGCCCCGATGTGTGGAACTGGTTCGACACATCATCGGCGATACCGATCCTTTGAAAGCTGATCCGGGAACCATTCGGGCTGATTACGCCGTTAGCGTTACAAAAAATCTGATTCACGCATCCGATTCAACGGAAAGCTTTCAAAGAGAACACCGGATATTTTTTCATGAAGAAGATATCATCGATTATAAATTAGACGTTCAAAACGATCTTTAAGAAACTGACAAGGAGGAAGAAAAATGCCATATGTACCAACAAAAGAAATATTGGATGATGCAAACAAAAAATACTATGGAGTCGGCGCATTCAACATAAACAACCTGGAATTTCTTCAAGCCATCGTCCAAGCGGCAGAAGAAGAGAACTCGCCGGTCATCATCGAAACGAGTGAAGGCGCCATCAAGTACGCCGGCAACGGAAACATCGAGAGAGGTGTCCGATTCTTTTACGAACTGGTAAAAAACTATGGAGACCATTCCAAAGTTCCTGTCAGCTTGCATCTGGACCATGGAAAAGACTTTGCCAAAATCGTTGCCTGCATCAAAGGCGGATATGGCTCTGTCATGATCGATGCCTCAGATCAGCCCTTTGAAGGCAATTTGAATGCAACCAAACGTATTGTAGACATCGCCCATGCCGTGGGCATCGGCGTAGAAGCGGAATTGGGAACACTCAAAGGCATCGAAGACAACGTAGTAGCAGCCGAATCCGTACTGGTCAACACCGACGAAGCCCGAGAATTCGTGGAACGCACCGGTGTGGATTTTCTTGCCCCAGCCATCGGTACCAGCCACGGTGCTTTTAAATTCAAAGGAGCCGCCAAACTCGACTTTGAAAGACTCAAAAAAGTAAAAGAGGAAAACGGCATCCCCTTGGTCTTGCACGGCGCTTCCAGCGTACCTCCCGAACAAATTGAATTGGCCAATCAATACGGGGCAGACATCAAAGGGGCTAAAGGAGTACCCTTTGAAACACTTGAAGAAAGTGTCAAATACGGTATCAACAAAGTCAACACCGACACAGATCTGCGAATTACCTTTATCGCAGCCGTACGAAAATTTCTGAAAGAAACGCCAGACGCCATCGATCCCAGACATGTATTCGCTCCGGCGATGGACGCCATGAAGCAAGTCATAAAAGCCAGAATGAAATGCCTGGGCTCATCCAATAAAGCATAATTCTAAGCGGGAGGGCACTTGGGCCCTCCCGCTTAGAATTAAATAAAATCAAAATTTCACGGGGGTGACAGAGACACATGAAAGTACTTGTAATCAACTCAGGAAGTTCATCCATCAAATACCAACTGCTAGACATGGACAACGAACAAGTCCTCTGCAAAGGTCTCTTAGAAAGAGTCGGGATACCCGGTTCCGTATTAAAACACAAAAAAGACAAACAAAAATTTTCAGTTGAAAAACCCATCGCCAACCACGACGAAGGACTGAAGCTGGTATTGGAAGCCATTACGGATTCAGCAATGGGTGTCATTGAAAGCCTGGATGAGATTAACGCCATCGGCCACAGAGTCGTTCACGGGGGAGAGAAATTCACCCAATCCGCCCGAGTTGACGAAGAAGTGATACAGGCATTGGAAGAACATTCCTATCTGGCACCATTACACAACCCGCCCAACATCATGGGAATCAAATCCGCTATGAAACTGCTTCCTGGAGTACCCAACGTGGTCGTCTTTGATACCTCATTCCACACGACCATGCCTAAACACGCCTATTTATACGCATTACCGCTTGAGTACTACAGGAAATTCAAAATCAGACGCTACGGATTCCACGGAACATCCCACCGTTACATCGCCACAAGGACAGCTGAACTTCTTAACAAACCCGTTGAGGAATTGAAAATCATTTCCTGCCATCTGGGAAACGGCGCTTCATTGGCTGCCATTAACGGCGGAAAATCTGTTGACACCTCCATGGGATTCACCCCTCTTGAAGGGTTGGTTATGGGAACCCGATCGGGAGACGTGGACCCGTCTGTTCTGGTATTCCTGCAAGAAAAAGAAAACATGGCCGTTGAGGATGTCTACAATCTGCTGAACAAAAAAAGCGGCATTCTGGGACTTTCCGACGGATTCAGCAGCGACATGCGTGATGTGGAAGACAAAGCCGCCGAAAACGAACCCGTTTGCCGAACAGCTTTTAATGCCTACGAATACCGAATCGCTAAATACATCGGAGCATATGCTGCTGCGATGAATGGCGTAGACGCCATCGTCTTCACAGCCGGCGTGGGAGAAAATTCCCCCATGCTCAGAGAAGAAATATGCGAACAATACCTGGGATATTTGGGTATAAAAATAGACAAGGAAAGAAACGACGTAAAAGGTGATGAACGTTTCATATCGACACCCGACTCAAAAGTAGCCGTTCTCATTGTTCCCACAAACGAAGAACTCATGATCGCCAGAGACACCATGGAGATTGTGGGATAAAAACGATAATAAGCAGGGGAGCCCCCATGTGGGCTCCTGGTTTTTATGAAGTGTTCACCTCTACTAAAAAAAACTTCTCCAAAAATCACCTAAACATGGTAAAATAGAACAATGAAAAATAAAAAAACAACCACAACAACCGTTTTATTGCTATTATTAACAATCAGCCTAATAGGAGCCATCAATCCCTTAATCAACTTGAGTCCGTTGATCCCGTTTTCGTTCACCTATGACTATCGGTCACCACGAGAATGGCAAGTCGAAATCCTAACCGGTACATCCCTTGATGTAGCAGGGCTATCCAATAAGGAAAATGAAACCGCAATCACCGGGCAAGTGGGATTAAAATTCGGCCTGCCCGGAGACATCGTTTTATTGGCTACCTACCCCTGGATTGGAGGCTATGTCTGTATCGATGAAGGGGTTTTTCTGCCCGAATTCGACCTTTCATTAAACGTTCCCGTGACTTTCGGCAGCTCCAACGGCACATCTGCGCCGGCTATCAATTTCAACACTGTTTTCAAAAAGACCTTACAACCTGTTAGAATTTCCATTGGTCACAACTTGTTGTTTTCAAGCGTTATGGAGATGGACCCCGAACAAGCAACGAATACAACCGTTGGAGAACAATATATCGGAACTGGTTTGGAATGGCAGGTCAATCCTTATTTCAAGTTATTTGGAGAATTTCGGTATCAACTGAGTGCGATCGTTTACAATGAATCTCAGAATTATAATTATGATCTGATGATCTTAAAAGAACAAGCAAACAACATCCTAAGCATCGGTGGGCAATATATCCTGAATACTGAAAACTTCGCCATGAAAACAACTGCCGGCTATGCTATCAATTTGAAATCCTTCAAAATAGAAAATGCCGGAACCCCATTCACCACCCATAGCGTCAGCGTGGGAATCAGCTTTTTATTCCCGTTTCCATTGGCACCTGAATATTGGGAAAACGAATATAGTCCATTGGGAGAAGTGCCCTAGCATTCTTAAATTCCAACCCGCAAAAAATCCTCCCCAACGGGGGGGCCACCGAAGGGAGGGGTCATGTGTTTAAGCAAAATATACTATGGTTGCACT
>CAYYNI010000146.1:0-5117 GCA_964472765.1 uncultured Thermotogaceae bacterium
AATTGGAGGATTGCAATAATTCTAAAAGAAGACAAGGGTATTTTTGGTTTTGGTGGCGAACAATCTTTTGATATTTTGTCAACTCAGATTTATACAGGTAGCTCTATGTTGTTAAGAGGAGGGGGGGCAATATTAAAATTTTTATCAGAAGACTTTGAACCTGCCGAAGAAGTGGATGCATCTATTCAATTTGCCGGTATAAATTGATAATAAATGTTTTACTTGCTGCCGGAAAAGGAACTCGATTCGGAAGCTCTTTTCCAAAACAACTGGTTGAGTTAAACGGGAAACCCATTCTGGAATATTCCCTTGATATTATCGCGTGTTTGGAAGACATTGAAATGACGATGCTTGTGATTGACCCATTACATGAAAAATTATTTGTAGAAATTGCAAGCAAGTATGATATGCCCGTTGAAATATGCGAAGGTGGATCATCGAGACAACAATCAGTATTTAACGGCCTGAAGCGACTGGAAGAATTGATTCCAAAAAACGAACAAAGTAATGTTCTCATTCATGACAGTGCCCGACCTTTTGCCCGGATTGTTTTTCAAAATGTTTTGGAAAAAATGAAAAACGAACAAGCGGTCGTGCCGGTCATTAAAGCAAAAGACACTGTCTACGTTATTAAAGCGCAAAAGATAGTTGATATACCCTGCAGAGATTATTTATTCAACGTGCAAACTCCGCAGGGTTTTTCATTTCACAGGATTTATGAGTGCCATAAAATGGCACATGAAAAACAGTTGTTTACCTTTACCGATGACGGGTCTCTTTACGCTGCTTTTCAAAAGAGCCAACCGGCGATAGTCGATGGAGATCAGATGAATTTTAAAATAACCGATAAAAGAGATTTGCTGCTGGCGGAGTACTTACTAACAAAAGAATTAACAAGTTGATAATCACAAAAGGTTGGTGAATATGATGGTTAAAAACTACGTATTGGACACGAATGTGTTGCTTCACGACCCCAATTCCCTGTTTGCCTTCGAAGACAATAACGTCATCATTCCTCTTCCCGTTTTGGAAGAGTTGGATGGTTTTAAAAGAAAGCCGGGTCAACTGGGTGCCAATTGCCGGGAAGTGGTCAGAAATTTGGATCGATTACGTGAAAAGGGGAATTTGCTTGATGGTATAGAGTTGGAAAAGGGCGGTAAGTTGAAGGTCCTGGTGTACCACAAAAATAATTTTGAGATTCCCCCTTTTTTAAAGAGAGAGTTAAAGGATAACTGGATTCTTCTGTACGCTTTGAGGCTTTCAAAAGAGTCGGAAGACGGATTGGAAACCATCCTGGTGACAAAAGATATTAATTTCAGATTGAAAGCCGAAGCGGTAGGGATCAAATCACAGGATTATTTAAAGGACAAGTCTGAAATAGAGGAATACAAAGGCTTTTTGGAAATTAAAAAGGATGATCTGCAAACAGAAGTGATTCAACAATTTGATTCTGGAAAAATGATCTCTTTTGATTTAATTGGAATAGAACCAAACAAGGTCCATCCCAATATGTATATCAGCTTGAACGATCAATACTTTGGAAAAGTCAACAAAGAGAATGACTCCATTATCCCCTTGAAGTATGATTTCGACTCGAAATTTTACAGTATATTTGCCCTTAATAAAGAGCAATTATTTGCTTTAGATGCCATGATGGATGATACGGTTTCTCTGGTTACATTGACAGGGCCTGCTGGAACAGGAAAAACGCTTATTGCCTTGGCTGCGGGATTAAAGTTGTGTTTGGAGAACAAAGTCTTTGAAAAGATGATTGTCACCAAACCCGTTGTGCCTATGGGAAAGGATATCGGGTATATTCCAGGTTCAGCAGAAGAAAAGTTAAGACCTTGGGTACAGCCTATCTTTGATAATCTGGAATTTCTCTTTGGGAAAAAGGGCATCAAAGCGGAAGAATACCTGAAAAAGAGAGACTTGCTTGAGATAGAAGTGCTAAGCTATATCCGTGGGCGATCCATACCGGATCAACTAATCATTATCGATGAAGCGCAAAACCTTACCCCACACGAGATCAAGACCATCATCACACGAGTGGGAGAAAACAGCAAGATCATTTTGACCGGCGATCCTGAGCAGATAGACCACCCCTATCTGGATGAGATGAGCAACGGTTTGATGTATGCCGGATCACGATTTTACGGTCAGCAGATTGCCTCTCACATCCACCTGACAAAGGGAGAGAGATCCCAGCTTGCTTCCATTGGTGCTGCTATTTTGTAAAGGAAAATATGGTATAATTCGATAAACAAGGAAAATTTGTGGAGGTGCCAATATGAGCAGCGAATTTGATCAATATCTAAGTACCTTTATTGATGAGACAAAAGAGTATATGAGCACCCTGAATGAACAGATGCTGTTGTTGGAAAACGAACCCGATAATATGGAAGCGATCAATGAAATTTTCAGAACAATACATACGTTAAAGGGAATGTCAGGGACCATGGGTTTTTCAAATATGGCAAAACTTTCTCACCGAATGGAGAATGTGTTTGATCTGATCAGAACGGAAAAGGTTCATGTAACCCATGAAAACAGCGATTTATTGTTTGCGGGTGTTGATTTACTTGAAAAAATGACCGACTCCATCACCACAGGTGGAACGGATGATTCCGTGGATATTTCTCAAGTCGTTGCTCAGTACGAAAGAGTTATCAGCGGGGAAGGCGTCGAAGAAAGGCCGAATGAAAAGACACAAGCAGTCGAACCGATGCCAGAAGAAACGATGGATGAGACGGGAAGTGATTCTCCCATAGATATTCCTCATGAAATTTTGCATGTGCTAAAAGAGGGAAAAGGGTCCGGGTTCAAACCCTATTATGCCAAAATAAAATTGGAAGAAGGAACGCTTTTAAAAAGCGCCAGAATGTATATGGTGTTTCACAAATTAGAAGAATTGAATTCCGAGGTGCTCTACAGCAAACCGGATGTTGAGAAGATTGAAGACGAAGCCTTTGACAGAGAAGTAGAGATCATATTCCTGTCAAAACTGACGGAAACCAAGCTGGTGCAGGCGATATCCTCAATTTCAGAGATAGAAAATGTCAAAATCTTCGTTTTAACCGTCAATACTATTTCCGGAGGTAAAAAAATGGATGAAAGAGAAAACATCGAACAAGCCATTGAAAAAACCGATAGTGAAGTGAAAAATACCCCGGTGATGAACAACAGTGATCTCACTCAAGAAGATGAAGTTGAGACCAGCAGAAGGCCCCAATCAGCATCTTCGAAGTTGACAAGAACCATTAGAGTCGATACCGAAAAATTGGACACATTGATGAATCTCATGGCGGAATTGGTTATTGCCAGAAGCAGAATCAACGAAACCTTGAAAAAATATGAAATAAAGCAGGTAGATGAAAGCCTTGCACAGTTAAGTCGCAATACCTCCGACCTTCAAAATATTGTGATGAAGATCAGAATGGTTCCGATTTCTTATGTTTTCAATCGATTCCCTCGAATGGTAAGAGATTTGGCCAGAAAGAACGACAAAGAAATCCAATTGATTATCAGCGGTCAGGAAACGGAAGTTGACCGAACGGTCGTGGAGGAAATCGGGGATCCTTTGGTACACCTTCTGAGAAATGCGGTTGATCATGGTATTGAGTCCATGGAAGAAAGAATGAAACAAGGTAAACCATCCACGGGTATCGTTCGATTGGACGCTAAACATGAAGGAAATAACGTAGTCATTGATGTACAGGACGACGGCAAAGGACTTGATCGTGAAAAGATCATTGCCAAAGCTGTAGAGCGGGGACTCATCGATGAAATGTCTGCCGCCGGTTTGAACGACGAAGAAATCTTTTCATTCATTTTCATGCCCGGATTTTCAACCAATGATCAAGTAACCGATTTATCTGGGCGAGGTGTAGGAATGGATGTCGTCAAAACCTCCATTGAAAACCTGAACGGGAGTATATCCGTTGAAAGCGAAAAAGGAAAAGGAACAAAAGTAACCATCAGATTGCCGCTTACCTTGGCGATTATCCAGGCATTGTTGGTAAAAGTTTCCAATCTTGTGTATGCCATTCCAATTGCCTCAATAGACAGCACGCTGAATCTTCCGACTTCTGAGATACAAATTGTTCAATCTAGGGAAGTTGTGGTCATCCGTGGCGAAATTATCCCCATCGTATGGTTAAAGGAAGTCTTTCAGTTATCTGTTGACGATGAAAAGGAAAATATTCATGTTGTTATAGTTAAAGTGGGCAATAAGAAATTCGGACTGGTCGTCGACGGCCTGCTGGGTCAGGATGATATCGTCATCAAATCACTGGGTAAATTGCTGAAAGATGTGAACGAATTCAGCGGTGCGGCGATATTAGGTGACGGAAGCATTTCTTTGATTTTGGAAATAGCCAACATTGTACATCAGAATGTATAAAACTGGGAGGTAATGATAAATGGGTAAGAGAGTTCTCATTGTCGATGATGCTGCATTTATGAGAATGATATTAAAGGACATCGTGACAAAAAACGGTTATGAAGTTGCGGGAGAAGCTGCCAATGGGTTAGAGGCTGTTGAAAGGTATAAGGAATTAAAACCCGATGTAACGACGATGGATATCACCATGCCTGAAATGAACGGAATTGACGCCATCAAGAAGATCAAAGAAACGGATTCTGAAGCAAAAGTAATCGTTTGCAGCGCCATGGGACAGCAGGCAATGGTTATCGACGCCATCCAGGCAGGGGCAAAGGACTTCATTGTCAAGCCTTTTCAACATTCCAGAGTCATTGAGGCTTTAAATAAAGTAACCGGTTAAGAATAATTTAAATATGTCGACAAATACAACAGCGACAAATGGTATTCAGGCAGGAAATCTTTTTGAGGCTTTCTTGCCTTTTCTGTTAGCTGCAATCTTTTTATTTGCCGTTCTTTTTCTGGTTTACTGGTTGTTAAAAAACGGGAAGGGGATCAAAGCCAAAGGCGGTTTTTTTACATTATTGGCTTCTCAGGCCATTGATCAGTTCTCAAATATTCATCTGATCAAATACGCAAACCATTTTTATGTCATCATCACATCTCAAGGGGCCATCAAAGTATTAGAGAGAATTGAAGATGAGAATGAAAAAGAGGAATTAAACTTGAAATATGC
>CAYYNI010000147.1:0-5024 GCA_964472765.1 uncultured Thermotogaceae bacterium
TTAAAGGGATTGTCAGAAATGTTGAAGACCGTTATGAAGCCGTTCAAAAGATCATTGCTTTTTGCGACAAAATAGGAATAACAGTGGTAGACATTTTCACTTCGCCCATAAAAGGCTCTAAAGGCAATGCGGAATATCTTGTTAAAATCTCTTTACCTTATCAACAGGATCAAATGATTGATGATACAATAGTGAGGGAAAGAATCTTTAATGATGAAAGGATGATCGACAGTTGAAAAAGATAACCTACGAAGACCTTTTGCTGTTCAAAGACGGTGAATTTGACTTTGTGGATACCCTCCGAGATGGTTTTGATTGCACGAAAGCGCATGCACGCGCTTTTAATGCCATGCAAGCCGGATTTGACATTAAGTCCCGTGACTATAATATCTTCGTGGCCGGTGATACCGGTACAGGCCGAAGGACATTTGTTAGGCAAACCGTTGAGAAAGTTGCCAAGAACAGAGATGAGGCTTCAGATTGGATTTATGTCCACAACTTTGACGATCAATGGAGTCCCAATGCAATCGCATTGAAAGCCGGAACGGCTAAGTTGCTTCAGAAGGATATTAAAAAATTATTGGAAGACAGTATAAAATCCCTTGAGAATCTCTTTGACGGGGAAGTCTATCAGCAAAAGGCACAAGAACTAAAGACGGAATACGATGAAAAACAAAAAGCACTTTGGAATCAAATTACCGAAAAAGCAAAAGAGTTGGGATTCAGTCTTAAAATAGCTCCCAATGGCATTATCACAAACCCAGTAAGAGATGGCAAGCGAATTAGCCAAGAAGAAATAGATAACATGGCGGGAGAAGAACGAGAAACGTATGAATCAAACCTGGTCAAATGTAAACAAATTGTGGAAGGTTATCTCTATAAATCAAGAGTCCTGAGCAATGAATACGGCGATGAATCCGAAAAGATGAACACTGAAAGTGCAGAGTTTACACTGAAACCCATCTTTTCCAAATACGAAAAAAAATATCGAGAATATAAAGAGATAACTGATTTTTTGGACCAAATACTCAACGACATGACTGATAATTTAGGCGTGTTGATGGGCGAGAGCGAAGAGGAGATTCAACAACTATACAACCGTTACAGAATCAACCTTTTTGTGGACCATCATGCTGAACAAGGGGCACCGGTATTATTCGAACTAAACCCCACTTATTCCAACCTTTTTGGAAAGATTGAATATCTTTCCAGAAATGGCTATCTGTACACCGATCATACCCTAATCAAACCCGGCTCTTTTCATAAGGCTAATGGCGGTTATATCATCATCGAAGCAAAAGACGTCTTAAACGATTTTTACGTTTGGGATACCTTGAAGAAGATGCTGTATTCGGAACGCATCAACGTGGAAAATATCGAAAGCCGCAGCGGTTATTCTTCTTTAGCCACCATCAAACCCGAACCAATTCCTTTGGATGTTAAGGTCATTCTCATCGGCGAACCTTACCTTTACGATACGCTCTATGAGATAGACCCAGATTTCGAAAAATTATTCAGAATCAAAGCTGAATTTGATTATGAACTGGATAATACACATGAAAACAGGCAACTTGTGGCATCTTTTATGAAAACGCTTATTCAAGAAAAACAATTAGCGGATATCACACCAAGCGGTGTTCAAGCAATCATGGAGTATTTGCTGCGTCTGTCGGGCTCCAAACAAAAGATTTCAACTACTTTCAGCAAAATATCCGATTTGCTCATCGAATCATCACGCCTGGCGACCCTTGAAGGCAAGGGAAAGATCGATGCAGAAATCCTAAAAAAGACACTTGCCCTTAAAGAACACCGAGTCAGCCTGGAAAGGGAAAAGATCGATGAACTGATTCGAGAAGGCGATATTATCATCAAAACAAAGGGGCAAGCTGTAGGAGAAATAAATGGATTAAGTGTTTTGAATACCGGCGATTACGTTTTTGGCATACCGGCCAGGATCAGCTCAGATTATTCTTTGGGAAGCTCCGGAATCATTGATATTCAGCGGGAAGTGGATATGAGCGGAAAAATTTTTAAAAAGGCCGTTCTAACCTTGGAAAGTTTTTTTGAAGCCACCTATTCAAAGGATTTTCCGCTTTCGGTCAAAGCCACCACCTCTTTTGAACAGACATACGGAGAGATAGAAGGTGACAGCGCCACTGTTGCTGAAACCATTTCGTTGATTTCAGCTATCAGTCATATTCCTTTAAAACAAGGAATTGCCGTAACTGGATCCATGAGCCTCAAAGGAGAAGTCCAAACGGTAGGCGGTATCAGCGAAAAGGTGGAGGGGTTCTTCCGAATCTGTAATCAAGGAGGCTTAACGGGTGAACAAGGCGTCATCATCCCCGCCAAGAATCTGGATTCCTTAATATTGAAAGATGAGGTTGTCCATGCGGTGAAAAATAATCAATTCCACATTTGGACTGTGGAACATCTTTCGGAGGCCATAGAAATTTTAACAGACAAGCCGGCAGGTGATAAAGGAAAAACAGGAAAATTCCCGAAAAATACAGTCAACTACCATCTAATCAAAAATCTTGAAAAATTTCATAAAAAAATGCAAGAAGAACATGAGCATGATCCAAGAGCACTCGAACCAGAAAAAGAGCGACAGTAAAGAAAGACTTAATAAAAATTCGCACTTTAGGCATGAGCCATTTGAATCGTGATATAATTATCAGTGAAGAAAGAAAAACGGAGGGGTTAAGATGAAAAAACTGGCAATACTTTTTTTAATCGCAGTCTTATCAGTCACGGCATTTTCCGATTGGCTGGTTGAGGTTAAAGTAGAGGGGATGGAATACGAGCATAATAACGCATTGGAAATGATGCTGTTGTTGGAAACCATTCAAAATGAAGTAACGGAATATCAGGACATCGATGATTATATCTGGAAAACACCTTTGAGTGATAAAGGCATGTACAACGTGGAACGATGGGATCAGCTCAGAGATTTGATTGTATCGTTACTGCATAGAGAGGATTATAATTTTGTCGGCATTTATACCAAGCCATTTGATAACAGCTCTCAACTGATCCCTTTCATATACATAGAAAATCGATTCACCCAGCCGGATGCGTTTGGAACACCGGAAAATTTCGTTCAGCGTAATTTTGACCTGGCTAAAAATGAAAGCCTTCTTGCAAAGGCCTTCAACGAAGGAAAAGGTTATTTTACGACTAACGCCATTAGAATTACCGAAGCCACTTATAACCAGGAAGCTGCAAGGGAATATCAGCTAAAAGCCGGTGTAAGAGGTTATTTTGCCTATCCGTTGAAAAACGGCAAAACAACCATCGGCCTGTTGGTAATTGCCACCAAAGAACCCGGACTCACTGAAGAACAGTATTTCAGAATCCAACAATACGCTGACGCCGCAGTTTGGCTTGTCGTACAAACGGTGGATCTGTTGGCACATCCTGAAAAAGTCGGGAATTAAATGGGATTATATTAAAATGACCATACAAACGAACGTAGGAGAAATACAAATAGAAGAAAAAGATATCGTTCTTTTCAAACAAGGGCTTCCCGGATTTGAGACGTTAAACAAATTCGCCGTCATTGCCTTGGAAGATACCAAGCCCATCCAATGGCTCGTATCCCTTGAAGACAAAGAAGTGTCTTTGCCGGTGATTGACCCTTGGATGGTAAGATTTGACTATCATTTGGACATTCCGAAAAGCGTTCTTGATTATCTGACGATTACCAATAAGGAAAAGGTATTCATCTTATCCATCGTCAGAATCCCAGGTAATCAGCCTGAAGCCATGACCGTCAACCTGGCGGCACCGATTATCATCAATTTAGAAAACAATCTGGCGTTGCAATATATCCCCGAAACTAGTGAGTACAACCTTAGACACCTTGTAAAAGAGGAACTGGAAAGGAACAAAAAACTAACCCAAGAGAAAAACGGGGATGGTTAGATGTTGATACTCAACAGAAAAAGCGAAGAGGAGATCTATATTGAAACCCCTCAGGGCAGAATTACACTCAAAGTCATAGGAATTGACGGAAAAGCCGTGAAATTGGGAATCGATGCGCCTAAATTGTTTCCAATATACCGTGAAGAATTGTACCGACAGGTGAATATCGAAAACCGCGAATCTGTAATCAAAAAAGACGCCATCGGTGAACTATCCCATTTGTTCGGTAACACTCAAACAAAAAAATGATCAAGGTTGATGCGGTTTTTGTCAATAGATTTGAAAAATTGTCGTTGATCCAACTGGATGAGCTTGAAAGAGAACAATTAAGCCTGGAACTAACAGAGCAAATAAAATATATCGGTGAATTCGAACCCTTAGAGGATTTTGATTCACCGATTTCTTTAAAAAAAACACTGTCGTTGGATCTGCTGCGAGAAGACATTCCTGTTAAAAACCATTTTTTGTTTTTCATGAATGTTCCCGAGCATTGGAAAGGTTATGTGATCATCTAAATGGATCAAAAAGCAGGAACTCTAAAAAAAGGCCGTTATTATGAAGATATTGCCTGTGAGTATCTTAAACAATTAAAATTCAAAATCATCCAGCGTAATTATCGAACCCGATTGGGAGAAATTGACTTAATCTGCAGTGAAGGCAATGAACTAGTCTTTGTGGAAGTAAAAGGGGGCAAAAATACCCCCGAACCGTTTCTTAGAGTGGATCAGCAGAAATTGCATCGGCTTGAAAACACCATGCGCCATTATCTCCATCACACCGATAAAGATTGGGAATACATCCGGCTGGATGTAATTTCCATCAGCGAACCTGATTTACAAATCAAACACTTCAAGGATGTTCTTGGCCGCTAATGGCAAAAATTCCCTGTTCGACAGTCTGTTTAAAAAAAACACCGTTTCCATTATTGCTTTCATGAATAAACGCTTTGAGACTTTTTCCACCATATTTTGAAAAATCTCCTACAATTGCTATCTTAATGGAATATGTAGAGCATTTTTGGAGAATTTCTCCCGCAACACCAGTTTTCAGGTCAAAAAATGACTCCCCCAAACTGCTCTCATGGACAACAACGCTGG
>CAYYNI010000148.1:0-4965 GCA_964472765.1 uncultured Thermotogaceae bacterium
GGTGTTTTGCAAAAAACTCAAGAAATATCACTTGTAGAAGGAACTCCTGAATTTCATGTTTTACCTGAATTGTGGGATGATGTAAATGACAACGAAATAAATGATTCAGCTCTCATTTTTAGAGTAAATATATACGATGAAGAAGAATGGGAAAATTATGACCAAGTCTTTGTAAAGGGTCCAAATATGGATACTGAAGACCATCAATACGATCCTCAAAAGGGCTTTGAGCTGCAGCGATTCGACTGGGGGCCTGAAAAAGGTTTTAGAGGTTTTATGTGGATTTGGGATGGTTGGCCAACAAAGAATCAAAAATATACCGTTTCCTTCTATAAAGACGGGTCAGTTGTGAAAACCATTGACGATACCATAGATCACCTTTTCAGTTCATTACCAAACATAACTAAACCCGAAAACAAAAAGGACTATGCGCAACCACAAAACATAGAAGTCACTTGGGCAAGCTTGACAGGAGCAAGTAGGTATTCGGTCTGGATAGACAAAGTCATAGATGCTTATTCAACTCAGCGTGTATATGACACTCAAACAGAAAATCGCAGCGTTATCGTTCCTCGAGAATGTTTTGAAAATGATTCCATGTATGAAATAACAGTGACGGCTTATAAAACAGACGTAGAAGAGCTTGGAGATTCAAGGGCAGCCAAAACAATCTCAATCAAGATTGGAGATTTTGATGAATATACATTGGAGTTAACGAGGGAATTATGGAGTATTGATATGAACAAAGGATTCGACATCAGAATTAATTTCTTCAACATAACTCTTGCCGAAAAGGTTGAGCATATTTGGGTCAGTGGTCCTGGAATCATTGGTGGTCAATTTGATCTTGTTTATAGGGATAATGATGACTCCCCAACGCATTTTAGTACTTTCTATGGGATTGATGATGATGATACGGTCACAGATGATGTATATCGTATCACTATAGAATATGATGATGGAAATACGGAAGTGAAAGATATATTAATCTGCGATTTAGAAAGAAATTATCCCAATATGACCTCACCATCTGAAAATGATACTTTCGGGAATAATCAGGATATATTAGTTCAATGGAACGATTCCGAAGGCTCTCAAGAAAGAGCAACGATCGAAGAAATCTGGTTTGATGTATTTGTTTCGAAAATAGCCAATGGCTATCATTACGCCTTTGGGCAAAGAGTTGACGTCAATAATACAGGTAATTATAGCTCAATAGTTCCCCAAGAATATTTGGAAGGTAATAATCGTTTTAATATATCTGTTCAAAAAAACGTAAAGTATAAAGAAAGCCCGTATTATAGAAAGAAGCTTGTCAAAGCTGTATCTGTTTCAGTAGGAAACCCTAAGCCTTATGAGGCACGTGTCTTCCTTGAATTCAGTACGGATCACAATCCTGCTTATGCTCTTAGACCAGAAGTACATCTCAAAGACTTTGTGACAGATAATCCTATTGACAGGGTTGATTTTGGTTTTTCTGGAGCAACTCAAGTAACACTTGATTTTCATTCGGATTGGGGAGATTCCATAGGAGTCTATTCTTCAACGTTTGATGTAGATTATAATCAGCTAAACAATTCCAATGAATTAACTTTCACGATCTATTATAAGAATAGCTCAACAAGTAACGAAACCATTTTGCTTTCCACAATACCCCAGAACACCCCAACAGTTTCTTCTCCTGAAGAACAGAAATATTCAATTTCAGAAGGGGAAAATATACAAGCTCAATGGACTATGGCAGATACCCCTGACGAATTCAGATTACACCTATCGAAAGAGGTTAACCCAAACCAATGGCAAGGTATTGGCTTTGTGGGTAACGCTGTTTCTCCGATTAACCTTGGATCCTATATCTCTGAAAATGGTGAGGGGCATTATCAGTTGCGCATTGAAGGAATATACTTTGGGGACCAATTTGAGGCTATTTCATATAAGGATGTTTTCTTCACTGTAGGTAATCCACCAATATTTGATGGTACTTTATTTGTTCAAAACAACACACTTAATTCAAATGATGACGATGAATACTTTAATATTCATTATAGCTTGAATTATTTTGATATAGAATCTGCAAATGATGTTAGAACCGTGACATTGAGTGATAGTGACGGTAATATGTTGAATATTCAAAGGGATAGCGAAGATTCAACTTCATTCAATAATGGTTATAACCCAGAAAGAAACCCTCAGGGAATGACCGTAGATATTCTTTTTGATTATGCAACACATGAAAATTCTACACAGACTTATTATATTCAAGCAGAAAACGTTTTTGGAACCCATCCGTCAATAACAATGCCTACCAACGGATCAACGGTTAGTGCAGATGAAAACTTGGTTGTTGAATACACTGCAGTTAATGGAGCTCAACGCTATTACACTAATCTTTATTACGTTGATGGCGATAGTGCCTACTGGATAGAGAATCAAGATAAAGAGGCTGATGGAGATCAATTCTTTACATATAGTTCATCAAGCTTTGATACTTTTAGTGAAGGGATTTATCAAGTCGAGGTTGTTGCTCATAAGTGGGAAGATTTAACTGCAGCAGTTTCAAATCGGACTCCTTCTAACAGCACTTTGGTGTTATCTGCCATTGAATTTGTTAATGAGAATGGAAAATGGGAAACAGTTCATTTCATCAATGGAAACCCTGAAAAGCCCATTAAAATTCCTATTAATTCGTTGGAGAAAAATCTTATCAAGTATATTCATAAACAAGATGGATCAAGAGAAGAGCTAAGAGGTTATCAAACCATTGTTACTCAAAGTCAATCCGAAAGAAGGTTTATTGTAGGAGACAATGTCCTTCCATTCACCGTTGATAGTATGATCGATTTCAATATTCATGAAAATCCTCGATACCACGTAAATCTGTCTTTCATTAGTCAGGAAATCATGAATTCGATAACAGAGGCTTATCTTGAAGGTCCGGCTATAAACGGACAGCTTGATTTCTGGTTATCCGTTGAAGACTTGTGTGGTAATGTATCATTCGATGTTCCAACAGATACATTAGTTCCGGGTGATGAATATACAATCATCATTCAAACTAACGAGGGTGTTGGTTATACAGCTACTCAAACAGTACCAGATTATCCCAGAAATAGTCAATCAATAAATTGGCAAACAAACATTGTCGATCATCAATTGGCTGAAGGTACTAACCTTGCAATAGACTGGACAATGCTTGAGAATATGAATTATGCGAATATTAATATTCGAAAAGTCTTGGAAAATGGACAAGAGGAATACATTTTTGGGAAAGACTATTATGATGTAATTTCAGCCAATATCAGTTCTGTAATCCTTGATGAAGGGATGTATTTCGTAGATTTCAGACAAACAATGACAGATGAAAACGGTAAGGACAAAGTACATGTTTTTGATGATGCTTACCCGTTCATTGTAGGACAGGCAAAGGAATTTGTCTTCTCTGCAGAACTAACCAATTTAGGACTACAGTATTCTGATAGATGGCATACTAATTTTGAAGTTCAACTTTATGGAATAGATTTGGATGATATTCAAAATGTTACATTTGATGGAGAATGTTTTGACAATCCAATAATCTATCGCTGGACGGATAGTCGAGCAAATCGATTAGGTGCCCATTATTCATCTGCAGAAGAGGGGTTTGATGCAACATATACATTTGTAGAAGGCATGGAATTTACAGCGACTATTTACGCTGAACCTGATACAACCCTTGCCAGATGGTTTGAAATGAGAAATAACACATTTAATAAAAATGATGAAAGGGGCGCTCAACGGGATACATTATATGCTACAGCTTCAGTTCTCATTCATACCGTTCCCGCCACTATGGATATTCAGCAACCAGAGGATGAGCATATTTATGAGGAGGCCACTGATGTCACATTAGCTTGGGTTCCGATTGTTAATGCCGATGGCTACTGGGTTCGTGTTGAAAAGTATGTCTATGATGACGGAAAAGATCTTACTGAAATCTGGTCAACTTTTGTCGATGCTGATACCAGCGAGATAACAATTCCATCCCAAGTCTTTGATTTAAATCATGCATACCGATTACACGTTCAAAGCAGACATCCTTGGCAAGATAATTATAATCACTCTTCAGAAGGCATTATAGGGATAAGATTTGGTGATCCAATAATCACTTCTTCTCACCTTGAATATGTTTATGAAGCGGAAGGGGTAGTGGGGCAGTCTACTATCACAAATAAATTCTTTGTTATGGAAGTAGTATTTTTCGATGATCAAACATATAACGAAGTAAAAGACTCTCTTTATTTTGACAGTATTTATAATGATGAACCTGAATCGAGTTCTTCTATGTCAGATACTACACAAGCCGAATATAATGATCAAAATTATGTATTAACAATCACTAAACAACTTCCTTTGGATACTAATGTCCAAGAAGGTGATTGGGCCAAAGTATATGGAACAGCTCCGGAAGGTGCAACATTCCAGGCAAAGAATTATTTACATCAAATAGCATCACTGCCAACGTTAACGGGAATATCCACAATAACCAATGATTCAAGCGAAACGATTGGTTGGAACATTTCCTGGGAAAAAGGGAATGGATATTGTAATAATCAATATATGGAGGTTTACAAAGGGCAAGATTTAATCTTCGAAGATGGCGACGGAATTGGTTCAGATACATTATGCTTTGACTTTACCCCTGAATCAACTTTGACTTCAGGTGTTTATGATTTCATATTATATACAAACGCCGATGGTTATTCTGTGCTCAATTTTGAAAAAGTAATGCAGTAATCTTTTTTAAAATTTATAACATGTCAAAACGCAGAAGGGTTGTCTTCAGGCAATCCTTTTGTGTTTTTGAATATTATTTTATGGAAATTCTTAATCTGTGGCATGTATGACGAACTAAAAGATCAATGAAAAGGAGATGATCTCCGTTTTGAAGGTAGATTTTTACACTGAGATGATTGACATAGAAAAGAT
>CAYYNI010000149.1:0-1698 GCA_964472765.1 uncultured Thermotogaceae bacterium
CAGAATCCGGCCGCCTGCTCGTAGGCTTTGGGGCCGATGCCTTTGACCTTTTTTAATTCGGTTCGGGATTTGAAGGGGCCGTTTTGAGCCTTATATTCCAGGATGTTCCAGGCCGTTTTTTTGTTCAACCCGCTGATGTATTGAAGCAGGAAGGCTGATGCGCTGTTGAGATCCACGCCGACAAAATTCACCACGGACTCCACTTCGATTTGCAGGGCCTGGGAGAGGTCTTTTTTGTTCAAGTCATGCTGATACATGCCCACGCCGATGGATTCGGGGGGGATTTTCACCAGTTCCGCCATGGGGTCTTGCACCCGTCTGGCGATGGAGATGGCCCCTCTGGTGGTGACGTCCAGCTGGGGAAATTCGTCGATGGCGTTTTGGGAGGCTGAATAAACGGACGCTCCGGCCTCTGAGACGATGATATAAGAGGCCTTGATGGCCTTGTTTTTCTCCAGAAGGGCGGCTACAAAGGCCTCGGTTTCTCTGGAGGCGGTGCCGTTGCCGATGGAGATGATGTCGATGTGATGGCGCTTGATTAAATCCAGAACGGTGGCTTCGCTTTCTTTGACGGCGTTGTGAGGCGGGTGGGGATAGATGGCGGTGTTTTCAAGATAAATCCCGTTTTCATCCACCACGGCGCATTTGCATCCCGTTCTGAACCCAGGATCGAGTCCCAGGACGCGTTTGTTTTTGATGGGCGGGGTGAGCATGAGGTTTCTCAGGTTTTTGGCAAATACTTCAATCGCACGATTTTGAGCCTCTTGGGTGAATTCACTTCGGATTTCCCGTTCAATGGAGGGAAAAAGCAGCGTTTTATAGGCATCCTCTACGATGTGAGCGATCTCTTCATAATAGGCCAAGGTTTTTGAAAAGTTCATCATGTTGATGATATGGACCACCGGATGGCTGGTCAGGTCCAGTTTCACCTTCACCACTTCGTCTTTTTCCGCCCGGTCGATGGCCAGAATACGGTATTGAGGGATTTGGTTCAGTTTATGCTTGAAGGCGTAGAAATCTTTGTAAACCCCTTTGGGATCGGGTCCATACGCTTGCTCACAGATTAAAAAGGCGTTGGCACGCAGATAGGTTCTAAGCATGTCACGGACGGCCGGCGTATTGGCAACGGCTTCACGGATGATGTCCAATGCACCGCTGAGGGCTTCTTCTGGCGTCATGACTCCTTTTTCCTCGTCCACAAAGGATGCGATTTGTTCCTCGTTTCTTTGCTTTGTTTCCTGCAGCCATTCCGACAGGGGTTCCAGTCCCATTTCCCTGGCTTTGTCCGCCCGTGTCTTTTTTCGCTTTTTATACGGCAGGTAAAGGTCTTCTACCGCCTGAAAGGTGGCAGCGGTGTTGAGTGCGGCGCTGAGTTCATCCGTGAGTTTTTCCTGCTCGGCTATGGCGCTAAGCACTTCCTCACGACGGGTCTGCAATCGCCGTAGATAGTCTATCTTTTCGGCAATGGAGCGGATTTGAATTTCGTTTAGCGCCCCCGTTTGTTCTTTTCGATAGCGGGAGATAAACGGGATGGTTTTATCATCGTCCAGCAGTTCTACGGTGGTTAGAACCTGTTCCTCTTTTACAACTAATTCCTGAGCAATCTGTTGAATCATTTCATCGAAAGTCATGCAATCACCCTATCCTTTTTTTCTATTTTACCACGTTTACTGGAGGATGAAGGGTTTAGGGTTTGGA
>CAYYNI010000149.1:1798-4962 GCA_964472765.1 uncultured Thermotogaceae bacterium
GTTAGCCGTTTTTGATACAATAAGATCAAGCTAATAAATATCTCCAATTGAAAGAATGCACCCTGTTTGTCCCGAATGGGGTGCTTTTTTTACCGGGTGATCGTGTGAGTACTCAGGATATTCCTTCTGTCAAGTTAATTAAACAGATTGTTTTAGTTTTCATTCTGATTGTTGGTGTGATTTTCTTCGGAACAGCCGGTTATATGATTCTGGAGAATTATGACTTTCAGGATGCTTTTTTTCTCACGTCCATCACGATTTCAACGGTGGGCTACTCTTTCCCTGAAGGCATGACAACCGCCGGGGTTTATTTTACGATGATTCTCATTGCATTGGGGGTCAGCGTGGTGTTGTACGGTGTGACGTCTATCACGGGATCGGTGGTTGAGGGGCGTTTAAATGTGATCATGAAACTCAGGAGGTATCGCAAGATGATTGAAAAGATGAGTGGACATGTGATTGTGGTCGGGGCGGGCAGGACCGGAAGGTTTGTCATGCTGGAACTCCAGCAGTTGGGCAAGCCTTTTGTACTCGTCGATCAGGAGAAGGAAAACATCGACCGGTTTAAAGATATCCTGAAGGAGGAGTTTCCCTATATCCTGGGGGATGCCACCGATGAGGATGTATTGGTGAACGCCGGGATTAAGAAGGCCTCTTCGATTATCGTCACGCTGCCCACGGATTCGCTGAACGTGTATGTGGTTTTAAGTGCCAAAACGTTGAATCCGACGATGACGATCATCGCCAAATCTTCCGAAATGAATGCCGCTAAAAAACTCTCCTATGCCGGGGCCACCAATGTGGTCACCGATTCTCAAATCACCGGGATCCGCATGGCGCGTATCGCCACAAAGCCCGATAAGATAAGGTTCCTGGATGTTCTGGCCTTCGGGAATCAGGAATTTCGCATTGAGGAGATTTTTATCGCCGGAGACAGTCCCCTGGCCAATAAGACTCTGATGGAATTGGGTCTGTCCAAAACCATGCGGGTGATTATCATCGCCATCAGAAGGGGTGGCAATACCATTTTCGGCCCCATCGGCGAAACGAAAATCCTGCCCGAAGACTACATTATGGTCCTGGGCAGCCGGGACGGGCTGAATAAGATTGCCGAAATGGCGAAAAAATAAATAACAAAAAAGGGGCTCTTGATGAGCCCCTTTTTTGTTATGTGTTGTTAATCAATTATCGTTTGAGATTGACCAGTTCCTGAAGGATTTGGTCGACGGTTGTGACGGTTCTGGCATTGGCCTGGAAGGCCCTTTGAACGATAACCATGCCGGTAAATTCTTCCGCCAGGTCAACGTTGGACATTTCAAGGACTCCCGGAGAAATGGTGCCTCTGCCGCCGGCACCTGCCAAGCCTACTTGGGCAACACCACTGTTGGCACTGACTTGATACAAGGTGTTTCCCACTTCATTCAAGCCGGCCGGGTTGTTGAACAGCGCCAAAGCAATCTGTCCCAAGACATCGCTTTTACCATTGGAAAAGGTTCCCATGAGTTCGCCCATTTGGTTGATGGCAAAATTTTGCAGGACTCCCATGGCATTTCCATCTTGATAACTAACCGTTGTTGAGAATTCACCTGAAAACTGAACCAATTCTGAAAAATCGATGCCTGCGTTAATGGCGTTGGCCCCTTCTTCCGGAGGAGGCGCTGCGCCATCGTCTACCAAGGCACCCGGATCGAACTTTATACGGCTGATGTCAATTTCATCTTCAACCAAACCATTTTGTCTTAACGCTTTTAATGAAGACACACGACCGCCCGAGTCGAATTCAACGATCCCTCCGACAATAGCCGTCATATCATTTGGAGTGGGGGTGTATGTCTTTTCATCGCCGTCAATATAACTAATGGGGATTCCTGTTTCTTCCGTGGCTCTCCATGCCCATTGGTTTTCCTTAAGTTTCTGAAATTCTATGAAGACCGTATAGGCTTTCCCCAACGAATCGAATACTTGGGTGGATGTTGTGTATTTTGGTGAATCGTAGTCTCCTATAACGTAATTCTGTGTATCATTTTTATCGAAGAATTTGATATCCCCGGTTTTTGGTATTGAAACAGAAGCTTTTTCAGACCCGTTGACCAGTACATCGACGGTGTCAAATTCCACCGGATTATCGGGATTGGCATATTCAATATGGAACCGTGTGGGATCGGCAATTGCTGGGGGTGTCGTAGTGGCGTCATAACCGTAATTCGTCATGAATTCAATCTTTTGGGTTTCCTGGTCTAATACAAACTGCATATCGATATTGATCTTTGAATTAGCTCCATCTGTTGATGAGCCGGTGGCAAATCCTGCCGGTATACTGATGGCTTTTTTGGTCAATTGAAAAGAAGGTTTTGTCCCGTTACCGGTGAAAGAATCTTCTGTACAATATTCTATTCTTATTTTTTCTGCGCTTGCTAAGCCGGCCGCACTGTTATTGATAATTGTAACGGTTCCGGTATTACTGTCATAGGTGTAGTCAGTATTAGCGGTTAATGTACCAATAATGGCTCCGGTTGAATCAAGACCGGTGACGATCAGGTCTTCTTCTGAAATTTCATCGGTACTAACCGATGGTAGAATTGGTCCTGAAATGATATATTTCGTCTTTGTATCGGTATAGGCCATATCCTCTTGTGTATAATAGGCGATATTAACCTTATCCCCAGATGCGGGTTTAATGCTGTTGAAATTAACATTAACAATTTTGCCTTCGGTGCCTAAAACACCTCCACCCGTGTCTGTTATAGTGTATTCAGTATTTTCTGCGTTATAAACAGCTTTTGTTATGATTTTGTCTAAAATTCCGTTGTCATCGGCATCAAAGATGTTTTTAATGCTGTCTACGATCGCTTCGGGAATTGCGGGTTGGATTGGACTATAATTAAACCAAGTTCTTTCGCTGTTCCCATTGATGATGGAAGTTGTGAAAAGATTCGCTGAACTATCTTGACCGGCTAACATAGTCGTATCATATTTATAAAACCTTTCAATTTGGCCAAACTGATTCAGTTCAACCATACCGGTTGTTTCACTCAGTTCCGGTAATTCGCTGGGGGAACTGGCATTCCAATCCACAATCTCAGCATTCCATGTGTATTTTATCGTAGAGCCCGAAAAAAGCTTTTCGGTGTCAAAGGGTGACATTTTTTCAAAAGTAAACCTTA
>CAYYNI010000150.1:0-4901 GCA_964472765.1 uncultured Thermotogaceae bacterium
CATTGGAAAAATGAGTATAGATGATATCCGGTTGATCATCATCAATTTCTTTTTCTACAACCTTTATAATCTTCAACAGAGGAACAGAATCAAAGGCATTGTCAGGAAAATCAAAAAACTTGAGTCCACTCACACCAATTATATCATTCGCTTTTTTTGAATCCGCTCTCAATCGGGTCAGGATTGTTTCATCTTCCCCCCTCGACAGCATCCCCTGTCCCAAAATGAGGGTTTTGATGGTGTCTCCGTTTTTGGAGTGCTTAATTAACGTTCCACCACATCCAAGGATTTCATCATCCGGATGGGCGGCTATGACCATGATTTTTTTCATGCTATTCATCTTCTTCCGTTTTTTCTATATTTCAAGGTTTGAACAAATTAGCTTTTGTATTTGCTTTGCATCTTCTATAGCCTTTTTAGCATCAGAGTCATTTATTTCAATGTGGTAAGGGTATCTAATATTTACTGAATAGTTTGTCAAATTAGCACATTGGCGTTTGATTCCTTTTAGTGTAGTATCAATATTGATGCATTTTAAGTATAAAATTGTTAAATCATGGGTTTTCGGGATTTTTTCATTATTTTTCACAAGAAATGCTTTTAAATATTTTTCTGCGGATTGCTGGCAATGAAAACAGATGATTTCCAAAGGAGAACTCCTTCTTTGTTAATCTGATTTTCGAATGTATTTTCTTTTTCTGCCCTTTGAGAAAATTCTGTGTTTCCGTATATCACAATATCCATAGGTATATCAATTTTTCCGATGGTGGACAATCGAAGCTCTCTTAACATGTCTATTTTTCTTTTATTGTAATCTGTTATAACACAAATATCAATATCACTGTCTTCTTTCTGGGTTCCTTTGGCAAAAGAACCGAATAGAATTTTTTTATTGGGTTTTATTTTGTTTTTAATTGCTTCGATCATTATTTCCAGTTTTTCTTTTGTGTTTTTATCCATTTTAAAGAATCCCTTTCATTCTCAAAATTTCCTCATATTCTTCTTGTGACATTTCTCCATCAATGAACTTTAGTAGTTCCTTTTTTGTAAGATGCATCTGTTGCGAAAGGTTAAATAATAATTGGTCACCATAATCTTTAGAACCATGACTAAGGTATGTTTTAACATCTGAGTCTTCTCCTGACAGAGTTATATAGAAGTATCTATCATGATGAGTAGTAAACCTTATAAAACCATTTTTCTTTAAGGCTCTTTCTATTTTTTTACTGTGCCTTACGGTCAATGGCATGTACCTCCCAGGTCAAGAATTTTTCTCTCAAAGCCTGAGCCCTTTTTGTTAGTGGTGCATCTGTAAAACCAAGATGTTCGTATTGATCCACTGCCATCATAAAACCATTTCCGAGTGCTTCTTCAAGATCTATTCCACCGATAATGACCCCGGCTTCTTCACATTTGACAGAAAGCCATCCACCCTCTTCAGGTTGTGGCGTAATCTTGAATTTCAATATTTCTGAGGGTCTGTAATATTTTCCGTCATACTCAAATTCTGTTACTTCCAACAATCGAGATTGATCCTTCAGTTGTTTAAATGTCCCTGTATAACTATATGTTCCTTCATAATGCTTCATATCACTCATTCTTTTACCTCTCTTTGCGTTTATTGAATCGTCTTCGGATGGACTCCCTAAAAATTTAATTTATAAATATTCCTCAAGCTCTTTTGAGTTTTGTATATCAAACAAAGCCATTGAGAGTGCTTCTATCTGCTGCAAATCCAGTTTTTTTATTTTATCATAATATGGTTGCACTGCAAAAAGGTCATTTTCCAAGAAATAATTGCAAAATCAAACAATATCGCAATTGCGGGAGCCCACACGGGGGCTCCCCTACAAAAGCTTGTAAATCCCTTAAACATTGGTGTAGGGGAGGGCCCGTGTGCCCTCCCGTGGAAAAAGAGCAGAGACGATTTATTGGGAAATCAGTCGAAAAAATGGTTTTTGCAGTGGAATCATAATATTTGTTGTCCAGTTCCGGGAATTTCTTTGTGATTAAACGCATGAGAAGTGTAACTTCGCCTCTTGCTTCGCCTTTTTCAATCAGTCGTTTTGCAAGTGTTTCCATAATCTCTCCTCCTTCCGGCAGAACTTCGGTTATTGCTTCTTCATCAACATCTGCTCTGCTATTAAAGACGTAAATCATTGTAATCTCAGTGATTTCATGTGCCATTTGTATTCCATAGCGATCTTCTACCTGTTTCATGAGTTTTGCAAATCTAAGAAAGGATTTGGGGAATAGTCGTAAGCTCTGAATTTAAAATCCGGGATCATTTCTTTCAGTTCTTGCGGCAGCTGTTCGATTCCTTGTATGGTGTCCCATAATCTTGTTTTGACTTCAAGCTTTTTCTTGCCATGATAGATCAGTATAGGTATAATGGGTGGGACATACTTCTTTTTTTCATCATACAGTTCGTTCCAGATGCTTGCCATGTATTTTAGAATTTGAAAGATGGTTTTCTCATCATGATAGCTTTTATGTTCGTAGCGGATGTAGATGTACCCTGTTTTTTCATTTATCTCCACTTTATAAAGTAAATCGGAGTAGAACTTTTTAAGCTTTTTGTCAACATATTCGCCCTTTTGGTTGGTTAGTGTGTCTAAATTCATCAGTTTCAGGATTGATTCAGGTAGATAACTTTCCAGAAAGTCTCGAGTGATTTCTGGTTTGCCAAAGGTGCTTTTAAAATAGTTGTCATGGGGATGGTTGACAAAATTGGCCAGTTCTTTGTCTTTCAAGTTTTCACCTCTCAATGCAGTTATTAAAAAGGCTTTTAAATGTCTTGATGGTGTCTCTGTTCTTGGAGTGTTTAATCAGTGTCCCACCATATCCAAAGAGTTAATCATCCAGATGTTCGGCAATTACCTTGATCGTGTTTTTCAATGCTATGAGCCTCCCAAGCTTTTTTTTCTTCTTTTATTTTTTCGGGATTTTTATGTTTTTCCAAAGCTCCTCTTAAATTTAATTTCTTGTTATCACCTTCATCTGCAAGCGTAATTAATATTCGCACTTTGCGATGTTTTAACTCGTCAGGAACTTTAATCGATTTTTCTAATTGATCACTATCGATAACCGTTTCATAAGGCTTCATTGAATCACCTCTTTTTTAACCATATGGTCATAACCATAGGGTCAGACCCTTTGGGTTCATTTCCTTTATAGGTACAAGTCAAGTTCTTTACTGTCTTTCATATCCAGGAGGGCGAGAGAAACAGCGTCAAGTTTTTCGGCTTTCAAGGCTTTGACTTTTTCGTAGTATTTATATTGAATGTCCGGGAATTTTTTTAGGATCATCTTCCAAATGAGTTCTTTTGTTGATTCTCTACCTCTTTCATAGCCTTTTTCCTCTGCTACTTTCATTATATTTAACATATTTAATTCCTCCCATATGTTTAATATTTTTTCTTTCGTGAGATACTTGTCCATCAAGACAACCATCATTGAGATGATTTTTGTTTTCATTTCTTTTGACGTTTTTAATTTTTTAGCTAATGCCAAGGATTGATCCACGTAGATTTCATTTTCTTCATCTAATTTTTTTAGGGGTAAAAAAATTAATTCTAATTCGTTGATTTCCTGACCTCTTTCAACCTGAGTTTTCAATCTTTTGTAGTCATTTTCCCAGCTTCCATCGGCCAAATTTAAAATAGTTACTTCGTAATTTAAACTCCCTGCATTTATTTTATGCATACTTTCTTTTGTTTTAGTAATCACTACTGTATGTATTTTGGTGTGTTTTTTTCCATAAATCATCAAATCAGTCTGAGCAAATCTCAGCAGGTCTTTTGATGAAACATGCGCCTCTTCTTCAATATGCAAGAGTGTTCCATCTTCCAGCATAAAAATCAGGTCAATGAAGTTGTTTTTGGTTTCTATTTTGTACAGTTCGCTGTCTTCAACACTGATTATTTTTGGTAAATCCAATCCCAGAAAGTCTAAGGTCTTATTTTCAAAGAGTGTTAAGGCATCTTTGATGACCATGTCATAGTTTTTGTAACTGATTTTGAGTTCTTCGTTTTCTTCCATTGCCATCTCCTTTTTGCGGTGAATATGGGTTGTGCTTTATTGGTGCTAGAAAAACCTCACATTCTCAAGTGCTTATCTAATCGGTTTCTTGTTCAGTATGCACTTTTTTCAAAATAATCTTTGCATCCGCAATTATACCATCCTGTTTGAGGGATGCCCTTGAAAACTCAACTTTAAACTGGTCTGTTTCAATAAACGCCTTAGGATAGCCTTCACCATCCAGCATTCTGATGTAATCGTATAGTTGCTCCAAGGTTTTCAGGTTTTCAATGTTTGATTCTTCGGGTTTGCGCCTTTTGAATGGGGTGATTTCTCCTTGTTGTTCTGCTGGCGTTATGTTATTCTCCAGTATTTTCGGGATCATCTTTTCAAAGACAATTTTAGAGGCTCTCATAAAAATCTCGTCCGCTGTGCCATAAAGTTCCAGTTCTTCTTTTAAATAAACCGGTCCGGCATCCATGGCTTCTACCACTTTTATGGCTGAGATTTTTGTTTGTTTATATCCACTAACAATCAGATTCTGTAAGGGGCTTCCCCCTCTGCCAAAGGGTAAATCCGTCATGTGGAAGACGATGCAGTTGTATTGTTTATATATGGATTCAGGAATTTTCCAAGACCAGTGGGGAAAGAAGATGTATTCGGGATTGAGTGCTTTTATTTTTTCAGCTGTGAGTTCTTCTTTGTTGGTGATGATTTCGGTGTGGTATTTGTCTTTTATTTTTTGAGCAATTTTTTCAGCGTTTTTGATGTTCCAGGGTTTGATGGTGGCGATGATGATGGTTTTCACATTGATCACCCATTTTCCTTTTCTATCACTCTACAAACTCCCACTTAAGGGGTGTTCCTCTTTCCAAGCCTTT
>CAYYNI010000151.1:0-4900 GCA_964472765.1 uncultured Thermotogaceae bacterium
TCCAGCAATGTCTTGATAATCGCCGACCATCCCTCAGTGGACTTGTGATTGTAAATGACAACAGCCAATCCATCATCTTTAAGGACTCTGTTTGTTTCCTTAAAAACATTCGTTAGCATTTTTGTGAACTGCTCCTTACCAACTTTTCGAGTTTTATTAACAACTATTTCGGTGGTTTTGGGAGAAAAAGCATTTCCAAATTCTTTTGGATATTCTTTTTCAAGCGCTTTTTTTAGCCAAACATAATAGAAATCAGAGAGCTCAGAATACATGACATTGTCATAATAAGGTGGATCTGTGAAAATCGCATCAACACTTTTATCATCTATTTGATACAAGTCTTCGCTTGAGGTACATTTTAATATGGGGTTGTGGGCTTTAACCTTCTCCTTAAATGTTTTTGGAAGTATCTTTTCAGTTGATTTTTTCTTAATATTTTTATACTTAATAGTATGAAAAGTGTTGAGGTCTAAAACTTTCAATAATTTATTTTTATATTTTTCAAACGTTCCTCTTCCATACTTTACTCCAAAAAAATTATTTTCTATTGGATCTGGTTTTGGATGATATGCATGCGTTCCAAAAGAGCCTTCTAATTTATTTGCGCTTACATTAAACAAGCAAAATAAATTATTTGCTTCCAAAGCCTGATTATGAATCAAAATAAAAAACTCTCTCAAATTCTGATCTTCAATCTCCAAAATCCGCTTATACAAAACCGCTGCAGAATACAATTGCCGTTTGTTAAACATATCCTTGAAATAATAATAACCATAATTGGTTAATTCCTTTGTTTTGTCGCCAGGTGGAACCTTCTGTTCAGGAATCAACGCCGTATATTCTTCAGATAATCCTTCAAACATCTCCAGTGACTCTGCATAGCTATCCAATTCTTGTTGACCGATCTTTTTAAAGGACTTTGATCCGCAATGAGGACAATAGTATTCCAAGGCGTACATCACATGCTCCGGTGGAACGGAATGGTTTTTCACCGCATCCATGGTCTTGTTTTTAAATCCGCAGGTTTCGCAAATACACTTTCCTCCTGCATTATTTCCCTCGGTTGCATTGTATTCATAACCACATTCCGGGCATGCGGCTTTTGAAGGATCTTGTGTCGTGAAATAAACCGTTTTGCATTTGGGACAATAGAGATAATGCCCTTGCTCTCCGTCTTCTTTGAATTTCGTCAGGACGTAATTGTTAAAAAGGGATTGAGAGGTGCCACAGTTTTCACATTTTCCAATCTTGGCCCAAAAGATGTACATGATATCCGCTTCTTGTTGACAATGGGGACACTGGGTCTTGTAAAGGGACAATAAATGATTTCCCACATCTTTCTTGATGCGTTCAAATTCTGTTTCAACGATCTTGGGATCAATCCAGTTGGTTTCTTTTTTGGTGACAAACCAGGCGACGGGATTCACATCCACGCCGATCATCTTGGCGTTGAGCTTCATGCCTTCAACAATGGTCGAGCCTCCCCCCATGAAGGGGTCCAGGATGACTTTTTCTTTCAGATCGTTGTAATTGATGTAATGGTCAATAGGGGTGTAGTTGCTTTCGTTGAATTGCCCATCCCAAAACATCAACTGTAAGATGGAACGTACTTGTGGTCCCGGGCGCCTTGCCCACCATCTGTGCATTTGATACACATCTGCCTTGGAATTGGCAGCTGATTTGATGGTTGGTCCCAGATGTTTTAACGGAAAGGATCGTTCGATATATGCCATGTATTTTTTAATCCTCCTATTTTGTGATGATAATCCCCGGTGTGATACATTCCAGAAAGGAGAGCCCGCCATGTACCATGTAGGAACTGCTATCCGTTCCCCCCGGATGGGCACGCCCTACCAGAAGCATGTTTTCTTCATCAACTTTCACGATATTTTTTGGCAATGAAACGCCTTTACTTACTGGTTGATTTCTGGTATTTTTAAAGATTTCTTTGATTTGTCTTTCCACAGCTTTATCTGAAATATTCCAAGAATAGGCCTTCGGTTTATAGAGATACCCGTGATCCGATGTGATGGTGAGCGTTTCGATATCTCCTTCAAGTATTCTTTGAATAATCTTGACGCTTTCTTCTATCCATATCCCCACCATACTCTCCATACTCAATTGTCGGTCTGTTTTGTGGAACAAGGCATCCGGAAGGGTGGACCAGTAATAGGACTTGCCTTGGGGAATCTTGGTTTCTTGGCTGTCTTTGTAAATCAGCTGTTCAAAGGAATCATCCCTGATGCGTGAGGGGGCCGTTGAATCAAAATGTCTTTTTGTAAAGGCGCCGGTCGCTGAGGGAATGGCAGAATATCCATTGCTCGTCTTATATGCGGTAATTTTAGTTTTTTCTGTTATTTTTGGCAAAATGAACTGTTCGAAGATTGAGATTTCCCTGATTGACATGGCATCAAAAAACAAAATGGGATTTTGGGGATCGGCTTGTTTGATGGAGCCTGCTATTTTTCCCTCGGATTTTGAACAATGTATGTGCAATTCATCGTAGATTTCCGGGAAATCCTTTATGAATTGTCTTTCGAAATCCCTTGTGGCAGCCTCGTTTTTTTCATAATAGGCGGTCAAATTACCTTTGTCTTTTATCACCCATTGATCTTTCAAGTGGTTGAATATTTCCTTTAACGGTTGCCGATTGATGATGTAGGGATACATGTTCATGATTGATTATCACCTTTTTAAATACTTGTATTGTGTGACCGCTCGTCCTGTGATTCTTAATGCGCTGAACAAGTCCGTTATTTGACGATGCGTGCATTGTTCTCTTATTTCAATTTTGATTCGATTGTCCGGATTCGATAGCTCTATCTTCATACTGATATTGGCTTCTTCGTTAAAGATCTGCCTTAATTGTGAAGGGGTTGGGATGTCTTCCAAGTCTTGGGGTTTTCCCTCAATACTGAAATAGGTAAAGATCGTTTCGCTGTCGTTGACATGCCCAATGGATTCGATTTCATTTCTGATCTCGTGATAGGTTTTATCTTCTCGGATAATCGCTTGCTCTTGTATGTGCTGTGGTTGGTCTTTGGATGGTGGAGTCGGATAAATAGTATTCACACTGTCGTTTCCTGGTTTAGTTATCGTTGCCGGGCTGTTTGAGTCTTGCGGACTATGCGGTTGGTTTCCCAACGTTGATGGGCTTACCGGGTCTGGTCGAAGTTCCGGAAAAAGTTCTTCTAAATAATATCGCCCTTCATGTGTCTTTATTTTTTGATGCCCAATTTGCTCCTCAGCCCCTCTGGTCATCTCCCTTAATATGGTTGTCACGGTGTCTTTTTTCACATATTGAGCGTATCTGGGAAATTTGCGCATGTCTTCCAGAATCGATTCAATTTCCACGCCATCCGTTTTAGAAGCCTCAATGATTTTGTATATCGATTGTTTGATGTTGAAATTATCTTCAAGGATGTCAATGATGGAAAGGGGGTTTAAACTGGGTATTTCTCTGTACATTCCGTTGACTTGATCCGTACTTGGCGCTAGGGTGGATATCATTCCGTATGCGCCTTCGATTGCCTTTTCCAAGTCTTTTTCGAATTGGTTTTTGTACTTGTCCAATGCGGCGGTTTTTATGGTGCTGTCACTGGCCTTTAGTTCATCGCAAGCCAGGTATTTCGCTCCTGAAAGTACCACGGAGGAATTTTTGTTGAAGATGCTCTTGGTTTTCGGTGTCAGCACTGAAATGGCATTCATATAGGTACGCCCTTTATAATACTTTTCCACCGTTTCTTCCATACTGAGGCTGGTATCGCTGCAGATGATTTTGAAATTTCTTGTATCGCGCACAATGTCAGCGGCATCGGTTTCTGTAAACATGACCTGCATTTCTTCTTCGCTTAGCTTTTTCTTGATGTGTTTTCCCACCAGCACCTTGATCTGTTCAAATTTCGCTTCCTGCTCTTTGATGGTTTGTGAAATTTCTTCTATTCGGACACTTAAATTTTGTTCTTTGGTGAGCATGTATCTTTCCGCCACGTTTTGAACATACCATGCCTCTTTCTTTATCTTGTTGAGCTTTATTTCTAAGTCGTTTTTTTGTATCCGGCTGGGCCGTATTGTTTCGATGATCAGCTCGTTGAAACTGAGTCCGTTATTCTGCAACCCGTTGAAAGATGATAGAAGAATACTGCTGATGATGCCTGCCATGATGTTGTCATTTTGAAATCTCTTTCTGATGTCTTCCAAGGCATTTGAGACTAATCTGCTGTCAAGGGATGAGACTTCTTGCTCGATCTCTTCATCTGTAATTTGAAAATCATGCAACAGTACCATGTCTTGATCGGTTTCATAAGCTCTTTTTAAAGCCTTGGCGCATATATACAAAGCGCCTCTGACGCTTTGATTGGATTCGGTCATTGAATAGGTCTCAAGGATCTTTTCCAATGTGTACGGTGAGAATGGATAACTGGCAGCGGCGTCTTCTTCATATTCGGATATTCGGGATATCACTTGGTAGTTTTTTAAGGCTTTGGCATATGCGGAAATGGTTTGTTGTCTTTTTTCCTTGTGAAGGGTTTCAAATAAACGGTGTGAGATGATTTGCTTTCTCTCAATGTCTTTGATATTCAAATTGATGGTTTCACTGTTTCTGTTGATGATGTTTTTTAGACGGTTATCTCTACCCAGAACAGTTTGTATGACGGCTGTTTGGGAATCTCTTCCACTGACCGCCTCAAACAAATTTTGAAGAAAATTGAGATTACGTTGGATTAGGATTTCATCACTTCTTGTGGCAAACCAATTTTCAGTTTCATCCAGAAAGACGAGGACTGTTTTGTTTTTTAGAAGGGAGATTAGGTTTTCTATTGCCGGATAATCCTGGATCAACTGTTTTTGTTCCGGGGCTATTGACTCATACAAGGGTTCCCAGAGGTTTTTCTCATTC
>CAYYNI010000152.1:0-4878 GCA_964472765.1 uncultured Thermotogaceae bacterium
GACCTGCTCTATTGTGTTCTGCGCTTTTTCGTTCTTCCTTTAAGGTCGCTTTCTTTCTCGCTTCCCTTTTTGGCGCAGCGGATGTATATTACCATTTCACACTCGCTTTGTCAATTACGTCCGTCTTCCACGTCTGTTAATTAATGGTAACGGGGTTTAAATATCAAAATATTTTTTTTGTTTCAGAAAAATTTTGTAGGTTTATTCCCTTTTCCGCCAAATTATTTTTAAAAAATTTGTTAAAGAAACAACATTTGAAAAATGAAATATATATTGATGAATGTTTTTATAATTAATCATCATCATTTGATCTATAAATTGCATGTCTAAAATTAACCAATTAGTATTCACGATGAAAACAAAAAACTATACAATCAAGGGGATAAAAAAATATTAAAATACCTAAAACTTAGAAAATGAGCGTGAGTGATAATGATTAAAAAATATGGAATTTTGATTTTACTACTAAATTTATCCGTTTTGATGATTGCTGCTGAAGGCAGTTACATTTTTGACCATATTTCAAGAATCAATGGTCTTTCTAATTCTTCTATATCTACTATTGTCCAGGATAAAGATGGCTTTATGTGGTTTGGTACTCAGGGTGGTTTAAACCGCTATGATGGCAAAAACGTGATTGTTTATGAACATGATCCATTTGATTCTAATTCTCTGCCTCATAGACTCATTCAAACGATGTACTTGGATTACGATAAAAATATTCTTTGGATAGGTACATATAATGGTTTAGCTAAATATGAAATCTATAAAAATCAATTCACTCATTATCCACATGACCCCAAAAACAAATCCGGCTTGAGTAATGAAGTGGTGACAGCCATTACCATCGATGATGATCATCAAGTATGGGTAGGCACTTTGAATGGTTTAAACGTTTTAAATCTCAAGACTGGGCAATTTAAGCAATATTATCATGACCCTGATAATTCCTTTTCACTTTCGGATGATACGATAAGGTCTTTGTTAAAAGACAGCAAAGGCAGAATTTGGATTGGCACCTATCATGGTCTGAATCTATATGATCCGGATAATGATCAGTTTATATCCTATACCCCTGAAAACACCCCTAATCTTAAAAGCCCTTATATTATGTCAATGTCTGAAGATTCTCACGGCAATATTTGGATTGGCAACTGGGGAGAGGGGATTGTAAAATTCCTTCCAGAAGATGGTATCTTCGAGAATTCAATTGTGACAGATGATAATCGAATATATGTAATCAATGCGAAAGATACAGGAAGAATTTGGGCAGGCACCTGGGGTGGTGGGTTGTTCGAGTATAACTTGGAAAATGGCCGGTTAAATCAATATTATTATGATCAAAATAATTCGGGAAGCATCAGCCATGATGTGATCTATTCGATTTTTTTGGATAATTCCGATCTGCTTTGGGTTGGCACCAATGGTAATGGTTTGAATAAATTGAACAAGGAGAAAATTGATTATCGCAGATTTTCATATGATCCCCAAAACATCTTGAGCCTATCCCACGGAAAAGTCAGTTCGATCATTGAAGATCATCAAGGTGATTTGTGGTTTGGAATTTACGATGGTGGCCTCAATCGATACAGCATAAAAAACGATGAGATGATTCATTATAGGAATGATCCAAACAACAGCCGATCGTTAAGCAATGACATAGTAACCTTTGTGTATGAAGATAGCAAAAATAATATCTGGATTGGCACAAATAATGGACTTAACATTTATCAGCCTGATACAGACGGTTTTGTTCATTATCTCCCGGATGGCACTAATCAAAAACCGACAGGCTTAATCCCTTATGCAATGGTTGAAGATGATACCGGTGATTTATGGATTGGTTATTACAAGAACGGGATTGATCGGTGGGATTTGGAAACAGGAAATTTCATCAACTACAGGTTGAATCCTGATGATGAGGGAAGCCTTAGTGATAATTTGGTTTATTGGATGATTATGGATAGAGACAAAGATATTTGGATTGGCACAAACAACGGGTTGAATTTGTATGATAAAGATGAGGATTCTTTTGAATCGTTCTTTAACAATCCGGATGATTTGAATTCTCTGAGTAATAACACCACTAGAATTTTGTTTGAAGATTCAAAAGGAAGAATTTGGATTGGCACGACAAGCGGAGGAGTGAATGTACTAGATAAAACCACAGGCGTTTTTAAGCATTACAACCGAAATAACGGACTTTCAGATAATGCTATTTTATCCATTCTTGAAGATGATAAAGGAGACATTTGGATTTCAACATCTTACGGAATCAATATCATTGATCCTGACACTAATGTAATTACAATGATTTCTGAGGAAGATGGATTATGGGGAATGGAATTTAATACAGGCCACACAAAAACAACTGATGGTGAACTGCTATTCGGAGCTATGCATGGTGTCTATTCATTCAGCTCTTTACCAAACAAGATTAATTTTTATAAACCCATGATTCAAATCGTGAATATCAATGTAATGAACAGTCCGCTTAAAAGTGAACAGCCTTATTATTTGCTTGATGAGATCCATTTATCACACAATCAGAATTTTCTTTCTTTTGAGTTCATTTCAATCGATTATCATGCCCCATCTAAAAATCAATATGCCTACCAATTAACCGGCATTGACAACGATTGGGTTTATATAGGTACCAGGAATTATGTCAGCTATTCTAATCTCTCTCCCGGCAGATATGAGTTTCTTGTAAAAGCTACAAACAGCGATGGTGTATGGAATGATAATCCAAAAAGCATAACTGTTGTTATTGACAATCCGCCTTGGAGAAGTTGGTGGGCCTATTTGATCTATATCTCTGCTATTGCTGCAATTATTTATTTTATCAAACTGGCTACGGATTTAAAGATAGAAAAAGAAAAAGCTGAAGTATCTAACAAGGAAAAGAGCGAATTTCTAGCCAACATGAGTCATGAAATTCGAACCCCGCTAAACAGCATTATCGGTTTTAGTAAATTGCTAAATACTTCATCTTTAAATGGATTGCAAAAACAATATTTGAATAGCGTCAATTCCTCAGCCGAATCTTTATTGGGGATTATCAATGACATTCTGGACCTTTCAAAAATTGAAGCAGGTAAACTCGAATTGGAAATGATCAAAACCGATATTAATGAAATCATCAATAAATCTATAGAAATCGTCAGATTCCCTTCCTTTGAAAAAAATCTTGAATTAATCCTACTCATTCAACCGGATGTTCCCCGGCACATGATAACAGACCCCACAAGACTTCGGCAAATTCTAGTTAACTTGCTTGGAAATGCAGTTAAATTTACTGAAAAAGGCGAAGTAAGACTTGAGTTAAGTTTTGAAAAATTGGATGATAAAAAGGGAAAGTTCATTTTCTCGGTTGTCGATACCGGAATTGGGATCAATCAGGAACAAATTAAAAAGATATTTAGCAATTTTTCTCAAGCCGATGTATCGATCACAAGGAATTTTGGTGGAACAGGATTGGGATTAGCCATTTCAAATCTTTTAGTTAAAAAGCTGGGTAGTAACCTTGAACTGAGCAGTATACCCCGTGAGGGTTCGAGATTTTCTTTCTCCATTATGACGGATTTCGCCGATTTTGACTGGTTCAGACAAACCACAAAGCACTCCTATACAAAAGGGATGTTAGTCAGTGAAAATCATTCGATATTGCTTATGTTGAACCAGTCAATTAACCACCTTGGAATTCAGACTGATACCATCCGTTCTGCTGATGAATGGTTAATAAAGAGCACTTACATCAACAGATGTGATTTATTGTTTATTGATACAGATATTGATCAGGATTTTTTGGATAAGGTCATAGCATGGCTAAAAAATGCTCCAGCAGCCTTCAATAACACTAAAATTATCTTATTGAATTCACCCCGTTCACTTGAGCAAGTGAATGCGATGCTGAAATCATTCCAGGCGAATTATTCTCTATTAAAACCTATTTCTAGCAGAGATATTCAAAATTGTCTGATGGATAAACAAGAATCGTATATGGAAGAACCCGAAATAACCAACAAACTGGTATTTAGCAAACCACCTCATGTGTTGATTGCCGAGGATGTTTCGATGAATATGCTACTTTTTACAACACTACTTAACAAAAACATTAAAGACGTAATAATATCTCAGGCAGCCAACGGATATGAAGCACTGAAATTAGCTGAGAATAATCGGTATGATTTGATCTTGATGGACTTGAGAATGCCTAAAATGGATGGCATTGAGGCAACCAAGAAAATCAGAAAAATTGAGGAAAGTAAGAATTATCATCGAACCCCCATTATTGCATTAACCGCCAGTGCCATTAAAGAAGAAGAAATCAGAAGTCTTGAAGCCGGCATGGATGATTTTTTATCAAAACCAGTTGATGAAAAGAAGCTCATCAATTGTTTTCGCAAATACCTTAAACCGATAAATAATACCCATAATGAGGTAAAAAAAGAAAGTCAATTAGACAACGAAGTGCTTCATTTTGACCGCAATCGAATTCTGAAGAAGATTGGGGGTGATGAACGCATTTTGATGGAGATATTAAGAACAGCAAAAATAGATCTTGAAGCAAGACTAAACTCCCTCAAAGACGCTATTGAAAAAGAAGATATTCAATTAATCAAAAAAGAGATTCACGCCATCAAAGGGACCTCATTGGAAATTTGCTTTATGAGATTTGGGAATATAGCAAAAGATATCGAAACTCATTCTCATAATATTGAGTACGTCAAGAAAAACTATATCAACCTAAGTGATGAATGGAATCAAATAAAAGACATCATTGATCTGGAGTTAGTATAAGACAGGGTCTTTATTCCACTGTAACGCTTTTTGCCAAATTTCTCGGTTTATCCACATCAAGCCCTCTCATATCGG
>CAYYNI010000153.1:0-4828 GCA_964472765.1 uncultured Thermotogaceae bacterium
AAGGTGTTAGATAGTGTGCTGGCTATTGCTTTTCTGGCATACCAATCAATCATGGCGCATAAATACATTGACCCTTTGGGCATGGGAATATAGGTGATGTCAATTCCCCAAACTTCATTGTTTTGAGTCACGGTGTAATCTCGTAATAAATACGGATAAGTCCGATGTTTCAAATTCCGTCGGCTTAAATTCTTTTTCGGATAAATCGCCATGATTCGCATCTGTTGCATGTAGTGTCTGATTCGTTTATGATTCACCACATATCCTTTTTTGTTCAGTAATTTGGCTATCTTGCGATACCCATAAAAAGGATATTGGGTATGGATTTGATCGATTTCATTCTTTAGGATTATTGCGTATTCATCCACCTCTTTCGGCTGATAATAAAAGCCAGATCGAGAGATTGTTAACAGCTCACACTGCCGTTTAATAGAGATGTCAGGGTGATCCTTTTCGACCAGCTCTTTTCTTTCGGAAAAGCTTTTATTGCAGACCAGATTTTTTTTTCAGCCAGTTTACCTCAACGGTTAACTGTTCCTTATTCAAGGTGGAGTTTCAATCTGAAACTCCAAGGAATGTTTCACAATTCCATTCCTCCTTTTCTTTTTCATGGCCTTTCTTCAGCTTTTCAACCTGTTTTTCTTTTTTCTTGAAGATCATAGGCATGTTCTCAAGGAATTCTTGCTTCCATTTGGATAACTGGGCTTGGTGTATTCCATATTCATTTGCGACTTCTGTTAATGTTTTATCTTCCCTTAGAACTTCCAGTACTATTTGGGCTTTTTTTTCCGCTGTAAATCGTCGTCTTTTTTCTTGCTTTCAGTATAACTTATTTTTCCCGCTTTTTGTGTCCGGATTTATGGGTTCATTATAGCTTCTACGGACACCCATTTTCCATTCAACAATACCTCCGGGAAGGTATGTGCGAAAGAATCCGGCCAATTCTGGTAGGCAAACCCGGGTAAAAAATCCTCAAGGGCCTTTTTACTCACATACATAAAATGAAATCTCGCTTTCAGACCGGCTTCACGCATCATGGCCACTTGAAGATTTGCCTTTTGCATGCAAACGCCTTTTCTGTTTCTTAGAACATCTGCTGCGGGAATCTCCTGTGGAAACACCCACCCAAATTCTATCTCATCCCTTATAAAGTAAAAGATTTTTTCCGCTTTTTCAACATCTGTCTTCGCTCCCTCAATCACTTTCATCGTCGTTTCTTTAATCAGCATCCGGTTTTCCTCCTCTGAAAATGGTTCTGTACAACTCGTAAAAAACACCTCCATTATCAACAACATCAATATGAAACCCCATTTCTTTCTCATTGAACGTCCTCCTCGAATTTATTATTGTTAACCTGTATAACTATAGAATAAAAAAAATTACTCGACTTTCTTCAATTCTCCCACCAGTGACCTTAAAAATGTGATAAAAATGTCCTTTTCGTCCTCTTTCAGTGTGTTTACGTTGTTTTTGATGACACCAAAAAATTCCCTTTCAAATGATTCATGCCCGTGGTAAGCCACAACACCCTTTTCGCTGAGATAAAAGATTACCTCTTTTCTGTTGCTGATATCTTTACTTTTTGTAATAAGTCCCAGCTCAAGTAATTGCCGAATAAATTTTGACACAGCACTCTTGGAAATAACCAATCGTTCCGCCAAATTCGTCAAGTTAATTCCCGGATTCTTCCCAATCTGAACCAGGGTGTGTATGGTAGAAGAATACAATAAATCACCCGTGCCAAAATCCCTGGGTTTACTCTCTATTTCACGCATTAAATCAACCGATTTCATATAAAGCTGGATAATCTCTTGTTTTTTATTCATTTAATCACCGCTGCTATTGTACACCTATATAACAATAATGTCAAGCAAGAAAAACAAAGAGGGTCGGTTCTGTTTGCAAGTCTGCAAATGACTATTCAACACGGTATGTCATAGGCCAAAGTCCTTTTTAACCCCATTCATGGCTGAATCTCTCTTTTTCTTTCTCTTGTTCCCAAACTTTGTTAAATCAGGCAAGATTGTATTCATCTTCTGTTTGAGGCAAAAAGCTCGAATGGTATTTGATTATTATTCTTTAAAGTCGTATAATAATATTACGGAGTTTATTTTCAACAAAGTCAAAATAATATTCCTATTCAACAGGGAGGGCTTTTATGAGGAAAAAGGATGATTTTATCATTTTTCCTCTTGTTTTGTGTGTGCTGTTCCTATTGATCTCTTGCAAAGACTCACTTGGAGAAAATGGCATTTTTTTTGCTGACCTGGATTTGGAAACTGCTGTGAGAAACGCCGAAGGCTATACCGGTAAAGCTGTAGGCCCAATCTTTCCGGAAGATGTTTTTGGAATAACGGTTTTGGACATCAGCCATGATGAACCAATCGAAAACTATTCACGCTATAATGAGGAATCGAACCGGCATGTCTTTTTTTTGCAACATGAAAAGTTCTCTGATCCACAAGCTGGTTGTGTTCAAAAAGATACCCCCTTCGGATCGATTACATCATTGGTTGGAATACAGTATTTAGAAAACCTGCAGACTTTATTGCTCAAGAATAATTGTGTAAGTAACTTATATCCAATCAAAGCCCTTACTCATTTAAAAACACTTGATTTTAGCGGAAATCAGGTCACGAATATTTCTCATCTTCACAATCTGCACCGATTGGAGAGTCTGTCTTTTTCAGATAATCACGTCTTTGATATTTCGGTTCTGGCCCAGCTGATTAACTTAAAAGAACTGCATTTCATGTTTAATCAAGTTGATGATCTATCTGCTTTGAGCGGATTGACAAAAATCGAATCGCTTAATTTTGACTTTAATAACGTCAGCGATGTGAGTGCGTTACACAACTTGACACAACTACGGTTTCTCAGCATGAATTGGAATCAAATCAGCAATCTTTCCCCCTTGGAAAATCTTATTGGCTTGACGCATTTGTTTTTTTGGCATAATGAGATCAATGATTTAGAACCTCTACAGTTTTTGATAAATCTCGAAAATCTTTATTTTGGAGAGAATTTTATCAGCAGCATTTGGCCCTTACTCAATATGACCAAACTTCAAAAGCTCGCATTTTGGGATAATGAAGTTTCTGATATTTCCCCGCTTCAAAATCTGGTTGATCTTGAGCAACTTTGGTTTGAACTCAATCGAGTGAGTGATTTGTCTGTGCTTCAAAGCCTCACTAAAATTAATACGCTGTGTTTTTGGGATAATCAGGTCAGCGATATTACTTGTTTAGTGCACAATCCCGGCATTGCTGATGAAGATTACATCGACATGCGGGTAAATTTTCTTGATCTTTCTGAAGGGTCTCAGGATTTGATAAACATCCAAACACTTGTCGACAAAGGGGTTGAAGTGCTTTATCTGCCACAATACTAAGCCAAGCAACGCAGTAGATGGTTAACGAAAGAAACAACATCAAAAGCCAATGGATAAGGAGGCATGAGATGACCGCAGCATTTTCAAAAAGAAGTTTTATTCAGCAGATGTTTTTTGGACTGGTCATTTGTTTTATTCTTGTCAGCTGTGTTACGACAGACACGTTTTTACCTGAAGACCATCCGCTTCACCCGAACAACCCTCCGGACAGTCCAAATAAAGAAGATTACGGCAAACCTTATCAAGTTGATTTCGATCAGAATATTGATGGGAGTTTTACATTTGCCATTATCGCCGATACGCATATTGATGCCAGTTATGCCGGGTGGGTCATCTTTGAAAACTATAAATACAGGGATACGAGCAAGGTAAAGCGAAACAGAGATTGTGTGGAATGGGCCAATAAACTTCAAGCCGGCGCTAAAAAGATAGGGATCGATTGGGAATGGAGAGCCCTGATACATCTGGGGGATATGGTTGATGCAATGACTTCGAACGGGGGCGTCCAAAACCTCATCGCTTTCAGACAGATTTGGGAACACTCCTATCCGGGTCATGATGGCGGAGCGATTGCAGGCGCAAGTGACGATAATGATACCGCTTATTCTCTTGGCTATAAAATACATGATGTACCGCTCTTTCCTTGCCTGGGCAATCATGATAATCCGGACAAAGACAGCAAACTAAAATTTCAAGGTTTTGACTATGTTGAAGATATGATAAAAGGGGCAAATGGGATATTAAGCTGGTACTCCAGACCAGATGGCCAGGGGGGAATGGGGTATATCTGGCGTATGGGAAGATATGTGTGTATTAGCCTTGGATTATGGGCCGGTTCCTGTATTGACACAGATTCGGAGTGTGTCAGCTACAACAAATTGCATTGGTTGAAAGAATGGCTAAGTGATAATATCGGGGACGGAAAACGATTTCCAAAAAACACCCCTATTTTTGTCTTTCAACATTATGGATGGGATAGCTGGACAATCAATGATCACTGGTGGAGTAAAGAAGACTATACCAAGGAATTGAATATTTTTTGTAGAAGAGATCTCCTCGATGACCCACAAACTGTTCCCGGTGATCCCTACAATATCGTCGCAATCTTTACTGGACACACCCATTATCAAGACTATATCCAAGTGAACGCCGGAAAAGACAAAGAGGGGAACGATATCATCTTTGACAACGTTGTGTGCGATGATTCCGGCTCAGGAGATGTATATGGGCTTTCAGAGGTCCATGTGTTTGAAAACCGAGAATTAACAGGAGGAACCCTTTCAATAACGTATTGGAAAAGAGAATCCAGCAGATGGACTCCCCATATGTGGGAAAAACCGTATCATTTCTGAGCTAAAAACATCAAAAAACATCATCAGGGACAGTTCTGTTTGCAAGTAATTTCTTTTCATCTATTGGGCGTGACAAACGCATGGG
>CAYYNI010000154.1:0-4822 GCA_964472765.1 uncultured Thermotogaceae bacterium
ATCAATAATAGTTGGACCCCCCAATTATTCTTCAACAAAGAGGATTATAACACAAACTTCATGAATACGACCTTTTTTTCATAAATTTGTCTGAATGGTTCACTATGCCCAGAATTGTTCCAATTCCTCACCATCTTTTTTTTCTTTTGGCAATATTTCTTCCAAGGCGTTTTTTTCGCTTTTTGAATCCTTTAACATATCCAAAAATTCTACTGTCGTTTTCACGACTTGCCTCATTTCTACAAATTTATCACCATGAAAAGGAGATGTAAGTTTTTCTTGTAATGTATCAAGCGTGCCTTTTGAAAGTGAAAGCTGCGGTTTTATTTGATAGGCTAGTGAATAAACCTCGATAATAATTTGAACAAAACTTTGATAAATAGCCGGTGAAACCGGGTTAAGAATTTGCACTGTCGATTCAGTAGTCGTACTCATTTCAGTTTTCAACCGATCATAAAGGGCCAAATAGCTGTTAACGCCTCTTTCAGAATTCTCAAACCATTGAGGCGTACCCAACCAGATACAGTATAAATTGGGAAGCTCTTTTGAAGAAAGCATATCCATAATGCCCCTAAGAACTTCATAGCCTTTCATGGCAACATTTCTACGTTGATCCTGCATCAATTCCAATTCATCGAATACAATCACAACACCGCTATACTCAATCGCTCTGGAAAGCTTTAAAATGTCTTTTAAGAAAAGAAAGCTTTCTTCCTTACTTTCAACTTTTCGGGATATTTTTACCTTTTTCAATTCGTGAAAACTAATCTTTCTTCCCGACATCCAGTCCACTATCTTCTTTTTTTCATCATCTCTCTTTAGAATATGCGCCTTTACAAATTGGGATAATCCCATGTTAAAGTCATTAGTAAATTCATATTCGAGAACTTTTTCTTTTATTCTATTGATAAATATCTCGTCCTGACCTCTCTCGATACCTTGCATCTCCAGCTCAGATATCAGTTTTTCGGACCATTGAGAAAGTAAATAAAAAAGTGAATCTCCAGAAAATTCAGGTGTGATAATACCATTGATAATTTGTTGATAAAATTCAACCGGTTTATTCAATGGTGGCTCTGAAACATAGATTGGTAGAAGGTTTTTTTCTAATCCGCTCTCTAAAGCAATTCTACCTAATAAAGTTTTACCGGTTCCATAATCTCCTAAAAACACCTTTAAAGCACTGCCGCCGGCAGCCACGAATTCAATATCTTTTTTAAGGATTTGAGTTTCTCTTTCCCTACCCTTAATAATCCTGGAAGCTGCTCCAAAAGGGAGATCTGATCCATTTCTAAGTGATCTGATGATCTCTTCTTCAAATGTTGGCATTACCAATCACCCCTGATTTCGTTCTGAATCGCCTTGATTTTATCCGCAGTCAATCCATCTCCCCATTTTACGAGCATTTTATCTCCTGCATTTTTTATCATCAATACAGGTAATCCATCAATAATAAATTTTCTGCTTAATTTTGGAATCTGAAATTGCGGCATAGAAACTTCTTCCTGAAGTTGCGAAATGGTTTGCCAAGATAATGGCTCTTGCGACAATATTTGCTTTAATAACCATATTTCGTCGCCACTCATATTTTGAAGTTTTTCTTTAATCTTTTCATGAAAATCTTGTTGAGTGGATTTCACTTCAACGACGGGCTGCTGTTCAACAACTTCCTTTTGTTGAAGTTCAGTCTGTATGGATTCGTTTGATGAGTGATTAGAATTCTGCTGTTTCTTAATATCCGTTTTTAAGTATATCGATTTAATGAGGTCAGTATCGCTTTTAAGGGCTAATAACTGTTTTTTAAGAAGATTTATGTTTTTAGATGAGACAGACTCATGACTTTCTTTATAGTCGCTGATCATTTTTTGCAGAAAAATTAATCTCTTTTCCATGGAATCGACTTTTGTGTTGAGTTTGACAATGGTTTTATCGAGATCCTCTTTGCATTGCTGATTTCTCTTTCTTTGCTTTTCTTCAACATTGGATATTTTATAGTTCGTTCTTAATGAAAAAAACAGTGTTACCAAAACAATCCCCAAGATTAGATAGTCCATATATACCCCTCATTTCCAATTTATGCCAGCAGATTATAACATGGATTTTTAAGAATACATCGAATTAAAATGTATCAGTACGATTCAAATAAAAAAAAGAAACAGTTGCAAAAAAAAAATCATTGGTGTATACTATCTGTGGGGTATATTTTTTTCTTATTATATGTGGGGGGTATATTACATATGGAGATGTGTATACTCGACTCTAGTGGAATTACAGAGCCGGGGTCTTTTGTTTTCGGAGATTCTTTTCTAACCTTAAAAATAACTGGTCATAAAGCAGAATTAAACAAAATACGCTTGGTAATTCGTGATTTGTTGGAAGTACGTTTTATGGGTAATCGGTTGATTGTTTTTGGTTCGGTTATTGATTTCAGGCAACTGCTTAGAACTGCTCAGAATAAACTTGAAGCAAACTTCTTTAACGACCTCAAGGCACTTATTAATTTGAATAACACCTATATTCACTTCCCGCATGCGGGCAAGCTATCATTGTCAAGACCGTTAATTATGGGGGTAATTAACGTTACGGATGATAGTTTCTACCCTCAAAGCCGGGTTTCGGATGAACAACTCTTTGAAATACGTGTCAGAAAAATGCTTGAGGACGGTGTTGATTTGATTGACATCGGAGGTGAATCATCTCGTCCCGGATCGGCTCCTGTTGATGAACAACTGGAAATAGAACGCATAATCCCTTTCATCAAAAGACTTAGAAGAATAACTGATATCCCAATTTCTGTGGATACTTACAGGTATCAAACTGCAAAGCAAGCAATTAATGCCGGAGCAGACATGATTAATGATATCAGTGCGTTGCGATTTGACAAAGAACTGGCTTCTTTTGTTGCTTTGAATCAAATCCCAATCGTTCTCATGCATATGAAAGGAACACCAGCCACGATGCAGCAACAAGTCAAATACGTCAATGTCGTATCTGAAGTACATGCCTTTTTTAAAGAAAGAATCGCCTTTGCACAAGAAAAAGGAATTAGTCAAAAAAATGTGATTCTTGATCCCGGGATTGGTTTTGGGAAAAGAGTAGTTGACAATTTAAGAATTTTGAAAGATTTGGATTCTTTTCATTCTTTTCGACTTCCCTTGTTGTTGGGGACTTCAAGGAAGTCATTTATTGGGGAGGTGTTAAACCAAAAAGACCCGAACGAACGTCTATCTGGAACGATGGCAACAACAGCACTGGGGGTGCTGAAGGGGGCTCATATATTCAGAGTTCATGACGTTAAGGAAAATAGGGAAGTTGCAGATTTGGTTTTTAACATCCAAGAAAGTTAATACGGAAAACACCGTAGAACTAAGGGGGGTTCTATTATGTTATTAAAAGATGTTATCGGTGTACTAAAAGAGAAAAATCTACTTGTGAATTCGTTCAATGTAGAAGAAAATCTGGATATGTGCATTGAGAATGTTTCGATTCATACTAACAGTATTAAAAATAATTCGCTTTTTGTTTGCCGAAAAGGATACAAATTTGATTCACATGCGCTTATTTCAGAAGCTCTTAAAGATGGGGCTGTGGGATTTGTTGTAGAGAGGCCTGTAGATTATGATTCAAAGGAACCCATGATCCAAGTTACTGACAGCCGGTACGCAGAGTCAATCATTGCTTCTTACTTACATGATAATCCACATGAAAAGCTTAAGACCTTTGCCGTTACAGGCACAAACGGTAAAACAACGGTATCTACATTGATCCATTATTTGCTTAGCCGGATCGGTTTAAAAGGAACACTGATGGGAACTGTAGAAAACATTGTCGTAGATAGGAGTTATGATTCTTACAACACAACTGCCACTGCATTAGAAATTGTTGAGAACGCTAAAGAAACCATCGATAAGGGTGGAACGTTTATTAGTATGGAAGTTTCTTCCCATGCGTTGTCAATGAAAAGAGTGGAAAGTATGCAGTTCGATTATGCCATTATGACAAATATTACACACGACCATCTTGATTATCATAGCGATATGCAAGATTATATTGATACAAAATTCCATCTGATCGAATTACTTAAAAGTACAGGAACCGCAATCTTAAATGTTGATGATACAAACGTCAGGAAAATGATAGGAGATATTCCCATCGAAAAAAAGATCAGTACTTACGGAATGAAGCGTGAAGACTGTACACCTGATTATTCTGCAAGCAACATTATTTCTGATATTAACGGAATTGAGTTTGATTTTTATATCAAAAACAAGAAGATTAAAAGAATTAAAGTCCCCGTTATTGGAGATTTTAATGTTTACAATGTTTTACCTGTTTTGGCCATGCTTGATATGGAAGGTTATAATATCAATCATATTTCTAAGTACCTTCAATCTTTCAGAGGTGTTCCGGGAAGATTCGAGTTGTATTCTCATATAGGCAACGATATCGATCTGGTGGTTGATTTTGCTCATACACCTGATGCTCTGGAAAAGGTTCTTAAAAACGCAAAATCACTAAAAAGAAGCAGAGTTATTGCCGTATTTGGAGCAGGTGGCGATTCCGACAAAAAGAAAAGACCTTTGATGGGAAGAATTGCCTCTGAATTGGCCGATGTTGTCATTATTACCAGTGACAATCCCAAGTCAGAAAATCCCTTGGAAATCATCAAGGAAATAGAAGCCGGCATGGAAAATGACACACCTTATTTGCTTGTGGAAGACAGAAAATTAGCAATCGAAACAGCTTTAAATCTTTCGAATAAAGGAGATTTGGTGGTTTTGGCCGGCAAAGGACATGAGAAATATCAATATTATGAACACAC
>CAYYNI010000155.1:0-4816 GCA_964472765.1 uncultured Thermotogaceae bacterium
AAGCTCTGGAATTGGTCCGGCAGATTGGTAAATATGAACCTTCTCTATCGGAAACCCCTTCCTCTTTTGAAAACCTTTTGAAACAATATCAAAACAACGCCACTAAACATGCTTATTCAAACGTCCAGCGTATTGTTGAAAGTATTAAAGACTATGATTTATCATTAGACTACACGCTACCCTTTCCTGAAGATTTCGGAGATGACTCACCCGATGAAAATCAAATTCTTTATGAACGCTGTCATTCACAACTCATAAAAAAAGGGTTGAAAGAAGACGAGAAATACAAACAGCGATTTGATGAGGAATATTCTGTCGTTTCAAAAATGGGTTTTTCAAGGTATCTTCTTCTAGCTGCTGATATAGTAGATACAGCCAATGACATTGGCGCATGGGTAGGACCGGGTAGAGGATCCGCAGTCAGTTCCCTTCTGGTCTATTTACTCGGCATCACACAGGCAGACCCCATCAAAACGGGATTGATTTTCGAGCGTTTTCTCAGTTTGGACCGTGAAGATGAACCGGATATTGATATCGATATTGAGGATGAAATGCGACAACAGCTTCTTGAAAAATTAAGGGAAAAATATTCAAAGGAACGAATGGTTCACGTTATCACATTCGGCACCTATGGTGAAAAACTGATCAAAAGGGAATTGTCAAAACGTTTCAATGTTGATCAAAAACGCCTCCCAGAAGAAAAATACCAGCAGTTATCCGCAAAGATTTGCGGCTTGCCTCACCATCTTTCTACCCATGCCGCAGGTATCATTTTCTCACAACAAGACTTAAGAGATCTTGTTCCATTGAGACTGTTATCAGAGAATTCATACATGACCCAGTACGACATGAATGCTTTAAAAGAATGCGGATTGGTTAAAATGGATATTTTGGGATTGATTACGCTTTCCATTCTGAAAAAAATGGGAATACCTTATGAAACTATAAACATTGATGAGCCTGATGTATATCACACGATCAATTCGGATAATCTCTGCGGTATTTTTCAATTAGATAGTCGAACGGGGAGGAACTTAACCGAACAGTTTATCCCCACAAATTTCGATGAAATACGAATCATGATATCCCTCAACCGTCCCGGGCCTTCTCAAAGCGGATTAACAGAGGAATTGATCAACAGAAGAAATGGAATAAAAAAAGTGGCGTACTTTCATCCGCTTGTAAAGGAAATCCTATCGAATACATGGGGCGTTCCGGTATTTCAGGAGCAGATCATGGAAATGTCCATGACACTAGCAGGCTTTTCACCTAAACAAGCCAATGATTTACGAAAGGCAATGGCAAAAAAAGATACCGTTCTCATGGTCAATCTAAAATCTATTTTCATAGAAGGGGCTGCAAAAAATGATATGGAAGAAGATGCTGCTCAAGAGCTTTTTGACATGATGGCTGAATTCGCCGGGTATGCTTTCAACAAAGCTCATGCAACAGCATACGGTCTCATCACGTTTTGGACCGCTTATGCCAAACGTTATGAACCGCTACGGTTTTATCAAACGATGATAGACGCCAGTCATGGAAAATATGAGAAACTATATCAACTGATCAACGAAGCAAGGAAAAACGGTGTCAACATCTTACAACCGGATATCAACAAAAGTTTTTCAGAAACGACGATTGAAGAAGGCTCTTTACGCCTTGGGCTTAATCTCATCAAAGATTTGAACGGATTGATTATTAAAAGAATTATTGAAGAACGTCAAAACGACTCATTCAGAAGTATTGAGGACTTTCTGTTAAGAATGGAAAAGGAAATTCTTTCGGATTTTATTCTCAAGAGATTGTTAGAAGCTCATGTTTTTGACCCTTCATGGGATCCATTAACATTGAATGATATGATCAGAATCAGGGATAAAAATGCCAAAACTCTCGAGAAAATTGGCGCAAAACTATTTGGCGAAGTCACCAAAAAAGAACCCCTCAATTCTGAACACTCTCCTGAAGAACATATATGGAACAACATTTCCTTTTTGCAAGAAGAACTGCAAAGCTATGGTTTTTTGCTGAATTACAATCAGGTTTTTGGGTTGACATTCAACCCCTTTCTTCATTCGGTCTTTGATATTGGATTGGTAGCCAAAGAACTAAAGGTAGGCCGTTATGAAATCATCACGGGTATGACGTATGCAATTATCCACCCACCGGTAAAGTTAAGTACAGAAAGCATGATCATCTTTTCAAAACAAGGAAATGAACTCCATTTCAAAGGCCTTTTTGATTCTGTTCAAAGGGAATTTTACATCGATCAAAAGAACCTGTTTGAATTTGAAAAAATCTTTGATAGAAAAGGAGAACTTATCAAACATTCTGGTGTTTCGAAAATAAATATTGAGACAAAGAAATATCATTTGGAGGTGCAATTATGATATTAAGCGGAAAAGAAGTGGCCAGCGTTATCAAAGAAAAAATAATAAATCAACTTGGAAAATGCGAAAGAACACCCCATTTGGTGACAATTAGCGTAGCGCCTGATCCTTCAACTCGATCTTATATCAATTCTCAGACCAAAGCTGCTGAAAAATTGGGTATTGACCATACACACAGAGAATTAGAAATCAACAGCGGAATGGAAAGATTGCTCGAAGTGATTAATGAAAGCAATCAGGACAAAACCGTTGATGGTATTCTCTTAGCACTGCCTTTACCAGATGGATACGACAAACTAAAAGCCATCAACCACATTGATCCCGAAAAAGACATCGAAGGCATCACAGCCACCAATTTAGGCATGCTTTTTTATGAAAAACCCTATTTTTACCCCTGCACCGCCCAAGCAGTATTGGAGATATTAGATCATTATCAGATTCAAGTATCCGGAAAAGATATCACCATTATTGGAAGAAGCACGCAAGTCGGTAAACCACTTGATATCATGCTCGTTGAAAAATCAAAAAACGGAACACCGACAATATGCCATACGAGAACAACTGACTTGACCCAAAAAATTAAAGATGCAAATATTCTCATCGTAGCAGCAGGGAAATATGGGGTAGTCGAAACGGCTATGCTATCCGATCATACGGTAGTCATCGATGTAGGCAACTTTGTAGATGGCAAACTTGTCGGCGATGTTAAACGTGATTTGGAAATGGAAAATACCAAAAACATCTCTATTACACCTGTACCGGGTGGAGTAGGAACAGTCACCACAATGCTACTTATGTCGAATGTCGTCGCCAGAGGCTTGGCATCCAAAACGGTTAAAGAAAATTTTAAAAGATAAAACTAAAAAAAAAACAAGGAGTACAAAAACGTGAAAATATTATCCATCATGGGAAGCCCAAGAAAAGACGGAAATACATCACTATTGTTGGAAACATTTTTAGAAGGAATAAAAAAGAACCAAAAAGATGCAGAAATAACCATAGTCTATCCGGCAGAAGAGGATATCAAACCCTGCATGGGCTGTAACGCCTGTAAAGGTGGGAGCCCCAAAGCCTGTATCATCAATGATGATATGACAAGTTATTATGAACAATTAAATCTTGCTGATGTCATTGTTCTCGCTACTCCGGTTTATTGGTTTAACCTATCGTCCCAAATCAAGAAGTTTATTGACCGAATGTACGGCCTTGACTTTAAGTCCTTTCCAGCAGGGAAAAAATTGGTCTTATTGATGTCTTTTGGAGACCATGACTTGGTTTCTTCAGGTGCGATCAATATCTCAAATTCACTCAAGCAAATGGCACATTTTCTTGGAATGGATTACATCTATGAATACGGGTTAAGTTCCAATGTTTCTGAAGAAAAGAAAAAAGCAGTATTAGCAGAAATTAAAGAGATAGGAAAGAATTTGTTAGGATAAATGAATCAATCTTTTTCCTAAAAATATTAGAATTGAAATTACGCCTATGAAGATAAAAAAGAATATCGAATATTCACTTTTTTCATGGGCATCGATTTGATTAATGGATAAAAAGCTGTCATCTTGGAAAGGAATCGGATCCCAAATTACATTGTATCTTAAAGATAATCCTTTTATATATAACAAATGAAGAATAGGCTTTTTTAAAAGTGCAAATTCAAATAAAACGCCTCTGCTCTTTTTTTCAGGAATATTTTCAATGTGCTCATTAACACCGGGTTTTAAATTTAAAATTTCAGGGCTGTTGCCAATATTTGAGATCGCTCCTCCAATATTAACAAACATCTTGATTTCGCTTTTTGCCTTTTCTAAATAAATCGCCATTCTTTCATTTACATTTTTCTCCAAATCATTTTGAAAGATCAATGGATATCTTGATTTTTGTATCTCTTTTGCCATAAAACTTCTAGCCTCATCACTCAAATCTTCAGCCGTATCATTATTACCGCCATAACTGATGGCAACCGGCCTAAAGAATTCTCCAAATGACCCTTCTAAAGTTTTCAAAATATCGATGATAGTGAAATCTATTTCATTTGCACCATATTGTGAGGCACCAAGCGAAACCATTGTAATGGGCTGTAAATTAAGAATTTTACATGCTGAGAGGGCAGCTAAAAGCAGTCCGGGAAAAGAGGCAGAAGAACCGATGGCAACAGAATCGCCACTTTTCAGACCTTGCTTTATAAATATTGAGCAAATCAAGGCTGCCATATCCGGGTTTATAGAAGTCCGCTTGGCATCAAGATGTCCAACTGTTGTTGTAATCATCGAATAATCCGATCCAATTAACCCTGTTCCATTAGGATCATTCTCATAATTAATCTTTATTCCCTTTGCCTGCTTTTCTTGTTGTAAGATTTCCAAAGCAGAGTTCATAAAATCCTTTGATTGTTTTAATTGAATCATTTCCTCAGGAGAGAATGAGGC
>CAYYNI010000156.1:0-4813 GCA_964472765.1 uncultured Thermotogaceae bacterium
GTGATTTCATGATCGATATCGGTTCGCTGAAAAAATGGCGGGAGTTGATTGAACGATACGGCCTGGACCGAGATGGCGTGTACGAAGCCATCGAAAAGCGCAGTTTCAGTTCCATGGGATCCATGAACATCCCCGAGCCGGCACGCAGGGAGTTGATGGGACTGCTGCAAAAGCGATCAAAAACCTGCTCGGATCCCATGATTGACTCGATTATCAGGCAAGTAAACGATGACTGCATGATGGTGGATTTTGGCACCCTGAGGCATTTTGATTATTACGATGACATTGTGATCGAGATATACACCCGCAATCACAGTAAAATGATCGGCGGGGGTGGCCAATATGTTTATCATGGCCAGGAATGTTTCGGGTTTGCATTGGATCTGTCCGTTTTGGCTCAGTTGTGTTGTTTGAATGAAGAAAAAAAGGAGGCGGAAAGCAAATGATCAATTTTGTGCTTCCCAAAGGGCGTCTGATGAACAAGGCAGCCATGCTGCTGGACAAAATAGGGGTTCAGGTGAAAGAGCCTCAGGATAGGGAACTCATAGTCAGGGGTGAGGGGTTCAGCTGGATTTTCTCCAGGGTATTTGATGTGCCGGTATTTGTGGAAAACGGTATAGACATGGGCATTTCAGGCAGCGATGTGATCGATGAACTGTCTGCCGATGTGTTTGTTCCCCTGGAATTACCCTTCGGGCAATGCCGTTTAAGTGTCATCGTCCCGGCAGAGAAAACAATCCGTATTGATCAGATGACCAATTACCGTATTGCCACCAAGTTTCCCAACATAACCCGGCACTTTTTCTCCAATGCCGGAATAGACGTCAATGTGATCAAGCTCCACGGTTCCATGGAACTGGCACCTAAAATCGGCATTGCCGACGCCATCGTGGACATTGTGGATTCAGGCAACACCATCCGGGCTAACGGATTGAAAGAGATTCACAAGATCACAGATGTCGGTGCCAGGCTCATCGTGAACCGGGTGTCGCAGAAGACCAAATTTGAGGAGATTAACGATTTGGTGGAACGATTGGCGGGGATGATGAAATCGTAGGAAAATGGCAAGCGTCATGAAAAAAATGGCGTGAATAACAATATAAAGAAGGTGAAACCGTGGATCTGAAAAAAACCGTAAGGGAGATTTTGGAGGATATTGAAACCAATGGATTCTCCGCTGTTCAAAAGTATTCAACGAAGTTTGACAACTACGATGGCGAGTTAACCCTGAGTGAGGCCCAATGGCAAACGGCTCAATCAGTTTCTGAATATGACAAAGAAGTTGTTGACAGAATTGCCAAAAGACTCACGGCGTATCATGAACGGCAAAAGGGGACGGACGATGTTTATCGCAAAGGCGATTCCCTTTTCGGGCTCGTCACAAGGCCCATCCGGCGGGTGGGGATTTATGTGCCGGGGGGTAAACCCCTTCCCTCGACATTGCTGATGACACTTATTCCGGCAAAAATAGCGGGGGTGAATGAAATCGTTGTCTGCACACCGCCTAAAGATGGAACGATCCACCCTCTGATCCTTTACATCGCCGAGAAGTTCGGTATCAGCGAATTGTACAAAGTCGGGGGGGTTCAAGCGATCGGTGCCATGACTTACGGGGCAGGCATGAGGGGGGTGGACAAAATCTTCGGACCGGGCAATGCCTTTGTCAATGAAGCCAAGCGACAGGTTTACGGGCAAGTGGGGATTGATAGCCTGGCCGGGCCTTCCGAGATTTGTGTGATTGCGGATGATTCGGCTACGGCTGAATATGTGAAAGAGGACTTGCTGTCCCAGCGGGAGCACGGGGAAGATTCCAAGGCGTGGTTGCTGACCACTTCAAGGCAATTATACGATTATTGTGCGGATCCCACGATTCACACACGGTTCTTTGACAGCCTTGATGAATGTGTTGAAAGGGCGAATCAAATTGCCCCGGAACATTTGGAAATCATCACCCAAGAGCCCATGGCTTTGGCAGAAAAGATCAATACTGCGGGAGCCGTTTATCTGGGCAATTATACTCCGGTTCCCAGTGCGGATTATTTTCTGGGATCCAATCACGTGTTGCCTACCGGCCGGGCCGCCCGTTTTTCTTCCGTCCTGACCGTTGCGGATTTCCAGCGAAAGATGACCCTGGCAAGTCTTTCAAGGGATGAATTTATGGCCGATCGTGAGCTGGGGATTCGGATGGCAACCATTGAAGGGCTGGAACATCACAGACAATCCATGGAGGTGAGGCGATGAACCGAAAGACGTATGAAACCGACATCCGGATTAACAACTCGGCTGAACTGAGCATTAATACCAAAGATGTGGTCTTGGATCACATGCTCAACGCCCTGTTTTTCTATATGGGTCTGCCCGTTGAGATAACCGCAAAGTCCGACCTGCGCCATCATCTGTGGGAGGATTGCGGGATCGCCATTGGGGAATTTCTAGCCCGTGAATTTGACAGAACACAGATTGCCCGTTTTGGTTATGTGATTCTGCCGATGGATGAGGCGCTTGTTTTGGTATCGCTGGACTGTTCACGCAGCTTTGTTTCGATTGAACTGGATATCCGTGAAACGGAATCCGGGTTTGAACCGGGTTTGTTCAGAGAATTCGTCAACGGCCTCTCACGGGCTTTTGATCTGTGTATTCACATCCGCCAACTGGACGGGATCAACGCCCACCACATCATCGAAGCCTCTTTCAAAGGGATGGGGAAGGCATTGCGTCAGGCACTGGCGGCGGTTGAAAAGGTGCAAAGCACAAAGGGGATTTTGTGATGAGACAGACAGGGGTTATCGACCTGGGAGTGGGTAATTTTGCCAACGTATGCCGTGCTTTGGATGCGGATATGATACAATCTCCAGAAGAAATAAACGACTACCGGCGAATTGTCTTGCCCGGAGTGGGTTCTTTTGACGGGATTGCCCAGAAGATTGACGGGTATAGAACGGCTATTCAGACATTTTTAGCGACGGGTCGCCCCTTTTTGGGCATTTGTCTGGGCATGCAGCTGTTGTTTGAGGGCAGCGAAGAAGGTGAAAAGGAAGGGCTTGGTCTGTTGAACGGTAAAATCGTGAAATTTCAAGGGGTTCAGACCCCCCACATGGGCTGGAACAGCGTGGCCTTTACGCAGCAGGAATTGACAGGTCAACACCCGTCTCAACCCTATTTTTATTTTGTTCATTCGTATTATCTGCCTCAAAGGGGAAAAGATTATGAATGGGGCATCAGCGAGCATGTGGGAGAAAAAACGGTGCGTTTTTGTTCGGCGGTAAAAAAAGACAATATCGTTGGCGTGCAATTTCATCCCGAAAAATCCGGAAAAACGGGAAAGGCTTTTTTACAGTGGTTTTTATCCAAAGAGGTGACAAAATGATCATTTATCCGGCTATCGATCTCATGGATCGGCAGGCTGTCAGATTATACAAAGGGCAAAAGGAACGAAAAAAAATATACGGCAATCCCGTTGAGATTGCAAAAGAATACGCCCGTTATTTTGATTTTCTACACATCATCGACTTGGACGGCGCCTTTTCCGGGGAGACAAAAAACCTGGAGATTGTGAAGGAGATTGCTGAACAGACGGGGTTGAACATCCAATACGGCGGGGGATTAAGGACGCTGGAGGCCATTCGGAAGGCTTATTCATACTCGATTGCCCATGCCATCATCAGCACAAAGGCCTTTGATCCAGACTTTGTTCGGGCATTGACCCAGGAATTTGACACAGTGACGGTGAGCTTGGACTCACGCAGGGGAAAGGTGGCCGTTGAAGGCTGGCTGGAGGAGTCGGGACAGTCTCTGGAGGAAACGTTTGACCAATTAAAAGCCAGCTTCTCCCGTTTTATCTTTACCGATATCGAAAAGGACGGCACCAACGGTGGTATTTCAGATATTCAGCAGTTTTGGAAAGGTAAAGAGGTCATTTACGCAGGAGGGGTGTCCTCTCTTGAAGACATTCAAAAGGCTGACTCAATGGGCTTTTCCGGTGTAGTGATTGGCCGGGCTCTCCTTGAAGGGACTCTAACAAATGATCAGTTGAGGGGGGTGTAACAGATGTTGTCCAAGAGAATCATCGCCGCTTTGGATATCCAAGACGGCAGGGTAGTGAAGGGGATTCAATTTGAAGCGATCCGAGAAGTGGGTGATCCCGTGGCATCAGCAATTGCCTATGAGAGGCAGGGGATTGACGAGATTGTCTTTCTGGATATCACCGCTTCCCATGAAAAGCGAGGGCTTTTGAAGGCTTTGGCGACATCCGTTGCCCAAACGCTGAGCATTCCCTTTACCGTCGGGGGAGGCCTTTCAAGTGTGTCGGATATGAAAGAAGTGATCAAAACAGGAGCGGACAAAGTGTTTATCAATTCCGCCGCTGTCAGGAATCCTCTGCTGATCCAAGAGGCGGCCAAAGTCATCGGCAGTGCCAATATCTGTGTGGCCGTGGATGCCAAAAAAACGGGTGATTCCTGGAATGTGTATATCAACGGGGGTAGATTGGACACGGGCAAAGACGCCTTGGAATGGTGCCGGGAATGTGAAAGGCTGGGTGCGGGCGAGATTTTGCTTACATCCATGGATACCGATGGTGTCCGCCAGGGATTCGATATTCCCCTGACGAAAAGGGTATCCGAAACGGTCAATATTCCCGTCATTGCTTCGGGAGGAGCCGGCAGTATCGGGGATTTTGTGGAGGTGTTTGAGCAAACGACCGCTTCGGCTGCGTTGGCGGCTTCCATCTTTCACTATGGAACGGTGAACATAACGACATTAAAGAATGAATTAGAAAGGGCTGGTATCAATGTCAGAAAGGATTGAACGCATG
>CAYYNI010000157.1:0-4810 GCA_964472765.1 uncultured Thermotogaceae bacterium
TTGGGGAGATCATTAAAAAGGATATCAACTGGATCGTCTGTCGGCTGAGGAATTTTTTCATCTACTTTTGCCCAAGCGACAACAGATAATCCAGGTGTATTTTTCCCTTTATCGTAAAAAGTTTTACCTTGCCTACTGATCAACCAAATCAAGGCATTATGCGCTTTTTGGGATACTTCAAGACTAACATTACATGCTTGTTCATCAGTTAAAAAACGTCCTCGGAAAGTAAATCCGCTGGAATCATTTGATGAAATTATTTTTGCTCCATCACCTTCGGATCGAATATATTTAGGATGGTTATTAGTCAATACAGCTTTTTCCCCTAAGACAAAACAAATGTTTTCTTTATTTTTGATGCTTAAATAATAATCGGACCAACTCCTCCATAATGTTTTGTCTCTCCAAACTCTTGTTTCATTTTCACCCGGAACTTCGACTATCCAACGCACAAAGGCATTGTATTGCGGATTTATTACCGAAAAAATATTTATTGAATCATTTTTTTCTTTCACCTCACTTTTTTTTAATAATTTTTTGTTCTCATCTATCAAAAGGATTTTTTCTTCGACCAGATCACGAACCAAGCAAGATTTTTTTACATATTTCAAAACAGAAATTGCCTTTGGATGAGAAAATTTTGATTCACTCCATTTGGTTAAAATCTCTGTATATTTTTTATTTGGTTCGGAAGGATTAGAAGCAAATCCAGAGGTAACTTCACCTCCATAATCAGAAAAATCACCTGCTAAATATTGAAGTTTATCGCATAATGGATGTGCATCAGGTTTTCCCCCAGATCTGCTTGCTGATGCTTCTGTACAAGGAATAATAGTTTTCGAATCATTTTCACCGTTTGAAATTATTCTTGCTCTTAAAAAATTTCCTTCCCCATCGATGGCCACTTCAATATGAGCTTTTGCCGTAATATGGCAAATTGGAAGAAGTGGTCTCTCATTATTATTTGTTGAATAACCAATTGCGGTTTGGCAGCTATTATATGTTTCATAGAGATTTTGTATCCAACTCATATTAACTCCTTCCTTCTTCATATCCCATAAGCAAATCATCTTCTTGTAATCCATTTGATTCAGGTGGTTTGGGTTTCATTTGTCTTACTAGTTTGCGGACATTGCATTGTTCAGGACGAATAAAATCGATAACCCCGTTTCTCATTTTGGCTTTCCAAAAGCGAGCAGAAAATTCGTCTGTACCAGTTTCATCCGGATAATCAAAACCGTGAAACATTAAATTTAATGCTAATTCTCCATAATTATCGTAAAAACCATTGCCTTGTCCAAATATGTCCGGTTCGACATATCCTTGACATTCGCGAGTCCCTAAGAAAATATCCCTTCTACCTCCACGTTCAATCATTCGTTTCGCTACAAAATAATGTTTATTCTCATTCCTATCTTTTTCGAGGTCTTTTCGATGTGTATTCCATTCAAAATGTGCTTGAACCTGATATTTGACATCTGAAAGATAAGTGTATATAGCCAACGAATTTCCTCCTCCATATTCCAAGGGTCTTATACTCTGAGCTTGGGTTTTGATTGGATTCATGACGCGAACTTTATCTATAATCCAAACGATCGTTGGTTTCCAATAAATTGAGCTTAAAATTCCTTTTAATGCTTCATAAGTCGGAACTTGATATGAATACTTTTCACCTCCTACTTTTGTTAATGGATCTGTAAAAAGGGCATACTTACCAAATACTTTGAATTCAACAATATTATTCATCAAACCTCCTCAATCGATTAAGATTTCCATATCATTAACAATTTTATTACTCCAACCAAATTGATCACTATAATATTGATCATCCAAATAATAAATACCAGAATTCTTTTGAACCTCATGGACGGCTTGTTTATTTACCATTTCATTGAATTCAGACTTATAAAGATTTATCGAATAGCGTTGTGCTTTTTTCAACAATTTGTATTCTTTTTCAATTTCATCGGAACTGCAGAGCGATATGATAATTTCTTTACCCTCAGATTTGTAAGGGACAATAACCCCTATGGTCGATGTGTCAATTACGCGAAAAGCATAAGCCGCTGTCTGAAATGACTGATTAAAAACAATAGAAGGATTATTTCCATTGATTCGACGATATTCATCAACGGAAAGTTGATTTACTGAGAGAATGTTGAATAAATTATCTTCTCTGCCAACAGGAGAATCCTTTTTTACTGGGTAGCACATATCATCTTTTTTTTGATAAAAATAATACTGATAATAACGTTCCATATTCTCAATACTGATAATATCTATATCGGGTTTATTTTTTATTTCATCCAAAATGCGTTGTGTATTGTTGGCGCCATCTTGTATATCTGATAATTTGTCAAGGTTTTCATTTTCAGGGTTTATTATAAAAACCCTCCCAATTCCTCGTTCGCCATTTCTATTACAACGACCTGCAGCCTGGGCGATAGAATCCAATCCTGCAAGATAACGAATGACCATTCCAAAATCAATATCAATTCCGGCTTCAATTAATTGAGTACTGATACAAATAACTGGTAAAGATTCTTTTAATCTCATCTTTATTTCAGCAAGAACGGATAATCGATGAGAAGGGCACATATTGGTACTGAGATGAATTGTTTTTGCTATGTCTAAAGAAGATATTTTCTTATATAAAGATAATGCAGATTTTCTGGTATTAACAATTACCAATATACTATTATTTTTTTCTGATTCTTGTTTTATTAAGTTTGCAACCTCATCTTCATTCCACCCACCTGCTTTTCTCCTATCAATAGTTTGAACTCGTTTAAGCTTTTCAGCTAGTGCTTTTTCATCTGAAATAATATGTTGTTCGGGAGCAATTGTTAATGACCTTTGGGCTGGTTCTACTTTATCAAGAAGAGGCTGAGTCGCTGTACAAAGAACTATAGTTGATCCGCAGTCATGCGTTAAAAAACGTAGAGAAAGATTAAACATATGTACACAACGAACAGGGATTGTCTGAACTTCATCAAAAATAATTACCGAGTTCGCGAGTTGATGCATCCTTCTGGCTCCACGTGTTCCACTACCAAACAATGCTTCAAAAAATTGAACCTGTGTCGTAAAAACGATGGGTGCATCCCAGTTTTGTGATAAAAGGTTTTGTCTGTAAGTCTCATTTTCCGGTGTAAGATTCGAATGATGTTCAAGAATAACTCGGTCTAAATATTTTCCATTTTCATCACGATCTTCCAAAATTTTTCTTGCCTCATCAGCATTTTGATCAATAATTGAAGTGTATGGAATAATATAGAAAATCCTTTCCATATTATGAATTTTTGCATGATGCAAAGCAAAGCGGAGACTGGCTAAAGTTTTTCCACCGCCGGTAGGAACGGTTAATTGATAAATTCCTTTCGGCTTTTGTGCAAAATTAAGACAAGCTTCAGATACTTGATTTCTAATTTCATCAACTAATCTTTTATTCGGTTTCTTCTCGAATTCTTCGACCTTTTTTTCCATACGTTGAACTAAAGAATTCCATGGATGATATCTGATATTCCTTAATTGTTCATCTTTGGGATTCTCAAAATTAGCCGTACTAAGTCGATCGGCATCGATCAAGCAACTAAACAAATAACGAATTAAAAGTCCACATTTAAAAGTGAAAGTTTCTTTTGAATCATTTTTCTCTTTAATATTATCCAGTTTAGAACGAATATTTTTTTCTATATCAGGTGAGACTTTATCATTGAATAATTTTTTCCCCTCATCCGAAAGATATGCTAAACCCTCATCGAAAAAGGTCTTATCCTCAGATTTTTTAATTCGGTTCATAAAAACGTTTATTCCATCCGGAGAAAGACAGTCAATTAATCCTGAATGATGAGAGGCAATGCAAAGAGGGAGGATTTGAGCTGCGAAAGGTTCTTTATTTTTATAATATTTATATAAAAATTGCGCTCCCGCTGTCGAATGGTCGATTTTCCCTTTCATCTCTGATGTATCTATATAATTATCTTCATCAGGGGCTATCAATCCTGTTGCCGAACGAAGATAATCTTGAAACTCTTGACTGGCTTTGCCTAAATCATGAAATATCCCTAAAATTTCACCTGATTCTTTTAATCCAATTTTTTCAGCAAAATGTCCTGCCATTTCAGAAGTTTCTTCAAGATGTTCTATTAATAGTTGTTCTTTTTTATCTTCTTTTCGGATATGAGCAATTGCTTGATTTGTCATTTCATTCCTCAGCTCCCCGAATATTGTATACGTCCATTAATCCGTGTACTTCTTTTTCGATCGCTTTTCTCAGGTTCTGGGGCTCCAATACCTCGACATCTGCACCCCAACCGCGAATCCAAGGCATCATTTCCAGCGGTTCAGCTACCTGTGCTCGCCAAAGCAAGCTGCCATCTTCCTGCATTTCGGTTCGTTCGGTTTTATGCCAACGGGTTTCCTTGACACGTTGAACAACGTGCGGAGCGAATCTTAAAACGACTTCGATAGGCTTTGTATCGGTGTACCATATTCCCCACGCATTGCTTAGTAACTCAGCCGGATCAAAATCTGATGGAATTTGATACGATTCCGTTAATATCTCGACCCGTTCCAAACGTTCTATTTTGAATGTCCGAAGTGCTTTCGGGGGTTCGGCAAAACCGATGGCATAGGTCGATTGGCCGATAGCGTTCGCCTCAATAAAATATGGGGAAAAATCATATTCATTGATCTTGTGTCCGTCTGAACTACGATGCCAGAGATGGACTTTTCGACCTTCCGCCCAGGCAAGCGTTAGCATTTCTAAGATTTCCAGGTAATGCGGATCCTGCCAACGCTCCGGATC
>CAYYNI010000158.1:0-4798 GCA_964472765.1 uncultured Thermotogaceae bacterium
TTTTACCGCTGTATAGGGTTGTTTATGTCCTTTTACCCTTCTGTACATCTTTCGGCCCTTGAACTTGATAATATGGACCTTGTCGTCTCTCACGTGCTCAACGACTTTGCCGACTACTTTGGCACCTTCAACATAAGGCTTACCGGTGTGAATAGTTTCATCAGTTCTCAACAGGACAACCTGATCGAATGTAATGGAACTGCCTGGCTCTGCATCGTTTTTGTCAACGTATACAATCTGGCCTTCTTCGATTTTGAATTGTCTGCCGGATGTTTCGATAATGGCGTACATTTTTGACCTCCTTTTGTCTTAAATATGCTGATGAAGGTACGAGGAATCATTTTTACCGTTTGATTGCCAAGATTTATAAACCTTCCATCAGGCAAAATCCCGCATATTATATCATAAATACGGTGATGATGACGAACGCTATGGATGTAACGGTTATCTAAACTCTAAAATAATTTTTCTTATTATCGCCCAGCTTTTTTAATCCTTCGATGATCGAAACGGATCGCTTTTCGCCAATACCCGCTACCGCCTTTAAACTATCTGGATTGGCATTTTTGATAGCGTTTAAGGAAGTCATCTTTTCGACCAAATTATAGATGATGTTATTGGGAATCTTTGTGACTGTGCGTATCATACGAATACCTCTTGGGGCAATCATTTCTTCGGTCAACAACGACTGGGGTTCGATTCCAAGATAATTCGCCATTTTGGAATAATCCAATAGTTCTTTATCTTTTAAGGCTGTGAGGTGCTGGACACAAAGATCAACCTGATCATCTTCTGGAATCCCTTCAGCAACCAAATAGTCTGAACAGATTAAACGAAGATTTTCGTCCAAATCGCCAATCATTTCTTCTAATTGTAAATTTGCCAATCTGCCGTTAATTCCCAATTCCCATATATACGGTTCGATTTCTTCAGAGGTTCTCAAAGCGGCAATCGCTTTTTCTAAAGTCCTGCATAAATCGAATACAGTCACTTTGTTTTCGATTTCCAATGTATTAAGGTTTTCAATTTCCCTATTATAGCTGGCACTATACTTTTCTATTGCTTTTAATCCCTGATCCACCATCGTGATTAAGAAATTCAAGTCCTTCAAAACGTATGTGAATGCTCCCCAATAGATGCTTACTACTCCTCTGCGGCGGGATACTGCAATGGCTACTTTTCCTGTTTGTTTCGCAATTCTTTCTGCGTTTCGATGACGCATCCCGGTTTCTTTAGTGGGGATTGTAGGGTCAGGGGTCAATTGTACGTTAGCGTATAGGATTTTTGTGACATCTTCATTCAGAATCACTGCGCCGTCCATTTTAGTGAGTTCATATATCTTTTGGGCCGTGTAATCGCAATTAACGTTAAATCCCAACTGTATGATGGATTTGTGTCTCTCGATATCTTCTTCGTTCATCAGCAAAATCAATCCACCACTGTTTGACTTGATGATATTCTCCAGTCCAAGTCGCAGTTGAGTGCCTGGTGAACATATTTTTATAATTTCTTTTAGCAATTCGTATTTTGCCATTTTTTCCTCCCCCGAAAGTAAATTAATTATACCATAAATAAAATTTTGTAAAAGATCTTTCAATACCTGTTTGACTTGGGTTAAAACGAGTGTGGCTGCGTCTTGTATCTATTGATTTTTTTTTGACATCTATCCATCATTTAATATTGAAGGGTTTGATTTTGCTCTTCAAGAAAAAACATTGTATAATTGTAGACGCATTAGCAAAAAAAGTATTTTTTGCAAAGGAGGAATTTCATATGAAAGAAGAATCCAAGATCATCTTTCATTTATCGGATACGAAAAACAATCAACAATATACAATAGAGGGTCAGATTGATAAAGCGGAATTGGATAAATTATTGGATACCCAAACGCCTTTGACGGATTTGTCGTATGTCATTAATATTTTTAAAACCAAGGATGAAGTATTTGTCAGTGGGCAGGTGGAATGTCTGTTAGAGGATCTTTGCTATCGTTGTTTAAAGCCTACCCAAAAGAAAATCATAGGGGGAATTGAGGCAACCTATATTTATGGTAATGAAAATGATACAATTCTAAAGGAAAAGGAATTGGAATCTCTTGAAAATGTGATATACTATGTGGGCTCAGAGATTGATTTATACGACAGAGTCACTGAAGCGCTCATCGTTGCTATACCACAGAGGTTTTTATGTTCAGAGGACTGTAGAGGGTTATGCCCTTTTTGTGGTCAGGATTTAAATGAAGAGCCCAATCATGAGTGTGAGTCAGCAGAGGAATTTGATAATGAAAGCGTTTTTTCTAAATTATCTGTGTTAAAGGATAATTTAAACGATAACCATCAGAAATAGTCAACAAGATAAGAACGGATATAAGGAGGGAAATCACAATGGCTGTTCCAAAGAAGAAGACTTCTCGTAGTAATACACGATCCAGAAGGGCTCATTTTTTTAAGGCGATAGAAACGCCTCGATCGGTATGCCCTAATTGCGGCGAAGCAAAACTGCCTCACCGTATTTGTTTGAACTGTGGATATTACAAGGGAAAAAAAGTATTGGAATTTGAAGAAGCAGAATAGTCTTATCCTTCAATAGAAAAAAGCACAGTAAGAGCATTAGTTACTGTGCTTTTTTTTCATCTGGTTCAGTTTCTATCTTTCGGCTGATGTCTTTGAGCCTTTCCACCATTAGATCAAAATCCACCTTTTCCTCCACTTCTTGTCTAAGGAATTGATTGATGGGGTTGATGAGTTCGATTGCTTTGTCTATTTTTGGATCACTGCCGCTTTTATAAGCACCGATATCAATCAAGTCTTTGGCATCATTGTAAACCGCCATCAGATCTTTCAGTTTTCTCGATGCAGATAGATGTTCTTTGTCGACAATTTCAGACATCAATCTGCTGATGCTGGCAAGTACATCGATTGCCGGATAGTGATTGGATTCTGCCAGACTCCTGGATAGGATGATATGTCCATCCACCACCCCTCGTACGGTATCACTGATGGGTTCGTTGAAGTCATCTCCTTCGACTAGGACGGTATAGATGCCGGTGATACTTCCCTTTTCACTATTTCCAGCCCGTTCGAGGACCCCTGGCAATCCTGCGAAGACGCTTGGCGGATATCCCCGAGTAGTGGGAGGTTCGCCTATGGCAAGTCCGACATCTCGTTGCGCCATGGCCCATCGGGTTAATGAATCAACCATCAGCATAACATTGTAACCCCTGTCCCTAAAGAATTCAGCCACTGAAGTTGCAGATTGTAACGCTTTAACCCGCATTAGGGCCGGTTGATCAGAAGTGGAAACCAGGACCACGCTTCTTTTTAGTCCTTCTTCCCCTAAATCACGCTCAATAAATTCACGAACTTCCCTTCCTCTTTCTCCGATTAATCCGATGACGTTGATATCAGCTTTGGTGTTTCTGGCGATCATTCCCAATAGTGTAGATTTACCTACGCCACTTCCGGCAAAGATGCCGATTCTCTGACCCATTCCCAGTGTTGTAAAGCCGTCAATCGCTCGGATGCCAACGGGAATGACTTCTTTGATGCGGTTTCTAACCATAGGATTGGGCGGTTTGTTGTTTAGGGAGGCGTGATTTTTAACGAAAATATTTTTACCATCAAGCGGTCTCCCCAGTCCGTCAAGAACCCTGCCTAAAATATGCTCGTCCACACCGATACTCAGATTTCGTTTTGTGCCTTGAACCTCGCAGCCTAACGAAATGCCCGAATATTCGTCCAGTGGCATAAGGATGATATGATTGTCTTTGAACCCCACAACTTCACTTAAAACTGCTTTTCCATCTATTGTCTTTATTCGGCAGCATTCACCCAGGAAAACTTCAGGTCCTGCCGATTCAATGGTTAATCCGATAATCTTTTTCACACTGCCGTTCAGATGTAAAAAATCATGTTCTAAAAACAAATCCTCCAGATAATCCAATTTTTTTAACGATTCATATTTCATTCTTCGCCTCCGAAAACCTGTTCAATCATATCGTTGATGATTTCCATTTGATTTTCGAATGTGCCATCCAAAGTACCATAATTGGTTTCGACGATCACGCTACCTTTTGAGATAGAAGAATCTTGCCGGATGTCATAAGCTGTTAAGGTTTCAAGCATTTCCTGTTTAACAGATTCAGGTATGATTGTTAGGTCCGAAGGATTAAACCTAAAAACGATTTCCTTCAAATTCATGACCCTAACAATCATTTCATGGATTTTATTACCAAGAATTTGCTCATGATGCTCGTTCAATAAAAGATAAAGAATTTTTTCGATGAGCTTGTTCAAGATCATGCGAACCTTTTCAGCGGTTAGTTCGGTATATTCGTTTTCTGATTTTTCAAAAAAATCACGGGCTTTTGTCAGGGCTTGAATGGAAGTTTTATATCGTTCTTCATATTGTTTTTTCAGTTTTTCTTCTTTGAGTGCCAGATCTTTTTTTGCCTTTTCCAATAATTGATCTGCCTTTTTAATGATTTCATCTGCTGTTTCCTGCGCTTTTTTCGACAAAACCTCAGCTTCCTTTTCTGCTTCCTCAAGAATTACTCGGGCTTTTTCCTTAGCCAATGAAATAGCCGGCGAAACCTCTTGTGGATCTGATGTCTTTTCATTCTTTTGCTGATTGCTGTTGAATGAATCGCTGGACTGAGTGCCGTCTTTTTCCGAAGTCATGTCTTCTTTTTTATAGAGCTTAATTGTTTCATTTTCATCGATTGTTACCAGAGCCCGTTTGATCAGATTATACAATCAACTCTTCTCCCCCGCCTCTGGCAATAAATATTTCGCCGCTT
>CAYYNI010000159.1:0-4777 GCA_964472765.1 uncultured Thermotogaceae bacterium
CAACGGAAGATCAATTACTTGATGCAGCAGTAAATAGAGTTGGAAGATTATAATAAATCAATTAAATAGGAAAAAACGGGAGGGGTTATTTTGATTACTGGTATGTATAGTGCGGCTACTGGGATGAATGCGCAACAGCATAAATTGGATACCATTTCTAATAATTTGGCGAATGTCGATACCACTGGCTTTAAAAAATCACGAAATGAATTTGCTGATTTGTTCTACGTCTATGCAAAACAAACAGGGAGTCCGGAAAGTGACATTAATGGATCCGAAGGACCAGTATATACCGGTTTGGGAGTTCGGGAAGTTCGGACTACCAGGTTGTATACTCAGGGAAACATTGAAAAAACAGATAGGCCTCTTGACGTGGCAATTAACGGTCAGGGGTTTTTTAGAGTAATTCTGGATAATGGCGGCCCGGCTTATACGAGGGATGGCGCTTTCCATGAAAAGGACGGCACACTGTATACAAGCGCAGGACATGCCCTGGATGGTGTCAGTGTAGATGGCGTTGCCTCCGTATATGATTTAATCATCACTCAGGATGGATTTGTGACCGATTCGGCAGGTGTAAATTACGGTCAGATAGCCCTTTATGATTTTACTAATCCCGAAGGACTCAAATCAATCGGGGATAATTTATTTTTGGAATCGGATCAAAGCGGTGAGGTGAACGCCCTCAATCTTGGGTTGGTTAACACAACTTTAGCCCAAGGATTTTTAGAAAAATCAAATGTCAACGCTGTTCAGGAAATGGTAAATATGATCTCTGCGCAGAGAGCTTATGAATTGAATTCAAAATCCATCACAACAGCCGATAATATGCTGCAGACTGTAAATGGATTAAAGAGGTAAACTTAGCGCATTGGATGTGATGTAAATGATAGGATCACTTTATTCGGGGCTAACCGGATTGATGGGATATCAGTACGCTGTGGATGTTACTGGTAATAATATTGCCAATCAGGGGACAATCGCTTTTAAATATTCACGAACCTCTTTTAGTTCTCTTTTTGCTGAAAATAGATATTATGCCTCTAATCAGGGAAATGTGCCAGGAAAGTACAGTTTAACCGGCTGGTCTAATCGAGCAGGTTTGGGAACGTCGATTTCTTCCATAGACACCATTATGTCAACAGGCATTATTGAAAATACCGATGTTTCCAGTGATGTAGCCATTGGTGGAGAAGGTTTTTTTATTGTCGGAGGTGGACCTGATCGAGGGAATGATTCATTCTCAGAAAAAATTTATCTATCGAGAGTGGGAAATTTTCAAAAAAACATGTTCCCGGATTTGATCCAAGCTGGCACGGGATTATCACTTTATGGTTATCTAGGTAAAGATGATGGAAATGGCAATATTGTGATTGGAGATATTCCGACTGAAGAAGAGATGAAAAAAGCAACTCAGCAGGAGAAGTTGGATTACCTAAAAAATCTGACCCCGATGACTTTGGAAGATTTACAGGAGATCTCCTCAAAAAAAACTGAGGCAGTCGACTTTTCGGGGATATTGAACGCCCAAGTGGGACCAACTGAAAAAGTAAAAATCGAAGGCTTTGATAACACAGGGGATTCATATGATATTTTATTGCAATTTTCAAGAGATTACGCCATGCTCAATCAAGATTTGGGAAGAGATTATGAAGCATATGAAATGAGTATCGTAATTAAGAATGAGGCAGGGGAAGTGATTGAATCTACTCCCAATGTAACCGGAGTGGTTTTTTCGCCTTCTGGCGATTTACTAACGGATTCCGGAGAGATAATGAATAACTTAACCCTTAATTTGCCCAATAATCGAATCATCACGGTTGAAAAAGGGGAGATTTTGGGGAATGTCGACTACATTTCACCGGAAGTGACCACGTATGCTGATATTTTTGGTTCTTATGGTCTCAAAGACAAATTGCCCTTTATCTTCGAAAAAATCAAAGTGGGAGAATGGAATTTAAAACCGGATCTTCAAGATGATGGAAATATTCAATCGATTTCTCTTAAGGGCGAATCAGGAACTTATCTCTTATCCACAAAAGGAGAAGGCGAAATAGAGACAAATGGTGTACGTATTTTGTTTGATTACTCCGGGAATGTTGAATCTTATGCTATTGTTGACCCAGATGGTAATATCATTGATACGATGAAATCATTTGTTTTTGAATATTCTGAAGACAACACGATTGAAGTGGCATGGGAATCAGAAAATTTGGTTCAAAGTGCACTGACTTCAGATGTTACTGCCACACAAAAAGAAGGCAGAGAACCAGGATCACTAACTGGAATTCAGTTTTCATCTTCAGGTTATCTGTTAGGTAACTATTCCAATGGAGAACAATTACGTTTGGGCTTTATTCCTTTAGCTACCTTAAGGTCAACAGAAGCATTAAATCACACCTCATCCAATCCTCTTTTATATGAGATACCCATTACAAATGGGGCATTAGATGAGAATTTTTATGGTCTTTATAAACCCGGACGCGGATTAACGGGGAATTTAATACCCTCAGCACTTGAAATTTCCAATGTAGATATTTCCAAAGAAATGGTCAATCTTATCAAATATCAACGAGCCATACAGCTGAATGCCAGAACCGTTCAAACTGCAGATCAAATATTACAGCAAGCCATCCAATTGAAAGGTTAACAAAATAAATGGTATAATTAAACACCCATCGTCAACCCCTTTAGGTTGTTGGGTGTTTTTGTTTTTTAAAAAATTATCAAGGGAGTGTATGGTATGGGAATAATGTTTAGAAACCGGGATTTTATTACGACTCAAGATTTTAGCAAAGATGAATTGGACCTGATGCTGGATGTATCCTATGATTTGAAAAAAAATTTTGCCCTTGGAGAACCAACCAGATACCTTCCCGATAAAACCCTTTTTATGATCTTTTATGACGAATCCACTCGAACGAGAAATTCAATAGAAGCGGGAATGACACAATTGGGTGGACATGCCCACTTTTTAGCGCCTGCTCATATGCAACTTGCCCATGGCGAAGCGCCAAGGGATACTGCAATTGTATTAAGCCGTTTTGGGCATGGGATTGCCATTCGCCATTGTTTACATGGTGAAGGAAACAAATATCTCAAGGCCATAGCTAAACATTCTAATACCCCGCTATTAAATCTACAGGATGATGTTTATCACCCCTTTCAGGTTTTAGCGGATACTATGACTATTCAGGAGAAATTTGACCGAAACTTGAGAGGGTTGAAAGTGGTTATTTCCTGGGCGTATGCGGAAAGTCATTTGAAACCTTTGTCGGTTCCTCAGTCGCAGATTTTAATGTTCCCAAGATACGGTATGGATGTGACATTGGCATATCCGGAAGGGTTCAACCTTATGCCTGATATTATGGAACAAGCCAAACAGAATGCTGAACAAGCGGGTACAAAGTTGGAAGTTTCTCATGATATGGCTGATGCATTTAAAGATGCCGATGTGATTATTGCTAAGAATTGGGGCGGTTTTTATGTTGGGGAGAATGAAGCGGCAATCAGAGAGGAGCAGGCCAAACACAAGGACTGGATATGTGATCGTAAAAAGATGGAAATGGCGAAAAAACACGCTATTTATATGCATGCGTTGCCAGCGGACAGAAACCGTGAAGTAACTGATGAGGTGCTTGATGGGAAATGGTCCGTTGTTTATGATGAGGCCGAAAATAGACTGCATACTGCCAAATCCGTAATGGCCTTAACCATGGGAGGGAGGCCTTAATATGCCGAAGCAGCCGGCTTACGATCTGGTTATTCAAAACGGAACCATTGTTCAGGGTTCAAGAAGTTTTCGCATTCACGTTTGTATTAAAGATGGAAAGATAGCCAGCATTGTTGATGCGAAGATGATGATCCCCGAAACCAAAGAAATCTACGATGCGGGGCATATGTATGTCTTTCCGGGTTTAATCGAACCCCATGTCCATTTTGCATTGGATTTGGGTGAACATCGATCTGCGGATGATTTCGAATCCGGTTCGAAAGCCGCTGCTTTTGGAGGATACACGACACTATTTGATTTTACAGAGGTTATTACATCCGATACGAATCAACTTCAAAAATTGGTTGATAAACGCAAAACAGAAGCTTCTAAATCCTGTGTCAACACACAGTTGCATTTAACCGTTGCCGATCCGCAGATTTCACCGGTTGAGTTGGTTGAATTGGCCGTTCGAAATAAACTACGGTCCATAAAGTTATTTACAACCTACAGCGAAACCGGCAGAATGACAAATGACGGATATATCTACGACTTGTTAAAAGCCATCAGGGGCACAAGAGTGATGCTGATGGTACACGCTGAAAATGATGCCATTATCAGTTACAAAAGAAAAGAATATGAGGCTAAGGGGAAAGTCCTGCCCTCACATGCCAACAAGATTCGCAGCTCCTTCACTGAAAAAGAAGCGGTACTCAGAGTATGTCAGCTTGCGGTTGACGCTGACAGCAAGGTGTATATTGCCCATGTTTCAAGTGGTGAAACGGTGAAACGGGTGAATGAGTGCTTTGGAAAACAATTGGGAAAACAAATCTTTCTTGAAACATGCCCTCAATACCTTTATTTAAATGATACTTATTTGTTAGGCGAACAATCGTATCTTTATACTGTCTGTCCGCCTTTAAGAAGCGAAGAAGAACGAAGGCTGTTAAGGAAATATTTGGTTGAAGGGTTTATCAGTACTATTGGTTCTGATCATTGCCCCTTCCCCTCTTATGTAAAAGAAAAGTACAAAGAGGATTATTTAAACATGCCAAACGGTTTGCC
>CAYYNI010000160.1:0-4724 GCA_964472765.1 uncultured Thermotogaceae bacterium
AGGATATAAAATCATACTGGCTTTCCATCTTTTTATAATCAATTTCGACAAAGTTGGTCATGAGATTATGGGTAATGGGTTTATCGGAGTAACGTTTGATGGTATCAATCTGCATTTGGGCAAAGTCCATGATGGATTGGGTTGAAAACCGGTAAAAGTCCAGCAGTTGATGGGGGTTTCTTAAGGCATTGGTGCGTTTGGGCGTTTCAATTTGAGCGAAATCATTGTATTGCTGTGACCAAAAGACAGTGCCCCAGTCTCTGTTTAAATCCTCAATCGAATGGTATTTCGTTTCGAGAAATTTTTGGAAGGCCATATCGCATTTCTCGCAATAGCAAAAGGTGGTGTCTTCACAGCCGAATTCATTGTCAATTTGCCAGGCATAAAGGTTTTCCATTTTTCCATACCGTTCTGACAATTTGTTGACTATTTTATCCACATAAACCTTATAGATATGGCTGTTGTAGCAATAATGACGTCGGCTGCCAAAATGCCTTACATGCCCCATGTCATCTTTCTGCAATATCTCCGGATGTTTTTTAATCAGCCATGCTGGAGGAGTTGCAGAAGGAGTACCGATAATGATTTTGATGCCAAGATTGCGGGTTAATTCGAACAATTTATCCAAAAGGGTAAAGTTATAGGTTCCTTCTTCGCTCTCCAACACATGCCATGCAAATTCTCCAACCCGTATGAGCTCTATCCCATTTTCTTTCATGATGATCAAATCATTTGCCATTTGCGGCAATTGATTCAAATCACTGTCCCAGTGTTCGGGATAATAGTCTACTCCTATCATTTCATCTCCTCCTGTATTTTTATCAATCACATCGTCAATTTATTCTTTGACACGCTCGATTTCCCTTGTATTATATCCCTCTTCACGAGAAAATTTAAACCGATTGAGTTTTTCTTTCAAGGTATCAGATAATTCAAGCAGTTTTCTGGTTGAAGGTTCCAGATCCTCGATCATCGTGGTGTTGTCTTCTACAGAATTCACAATGATATCCACGTTTTGTGTCAACTGTTCAAATTTATGACCCATCTCTTCGGAATCGTGGGAGATTTGATCAACCAAATCCGATTGGGTTCGTATTTGGGACAGCGTTTGTTCAATGGAATGATTGACCCGTTCGTACGATTGTGAAATCTCTTCAAAGATGATGGGTATTTTTTCAATGTCTTGAACCACACCATCCACGTCTTTCAAGCTGTTATCAGAATCCACAAGCACCTCATCCACCAGTTTTGAAATATTGCCAATCTGAATCGACGCATCTTTGGCCGTCTGGTTGGACTGATCTGCCAATTTTCGGATTTCATCGGATACGACGGCAAAACCTTTTCCCGCTTCACCGGCACGGGCCGCTTCGATGGCCGCATTTAAAGCCAGTAAATTCGTTTGTTCCGCTATTTGTTGGATTTTTTCGATAAACGCAGTGGTTTGACTGGTCACCGTTTTAAACTGATTGACCCGTTTGATATTGGCATTCACTTGATCTCCGATTTGGGTGATCTTTTTGGTGGTATCAAAGATGCCCTGTTTATGCGACTCGACTTTTTCAAGAACACCTTCAGAATCCTCAACCGTTGCACTCATCATCGTGGTGGTTTGTGTGTTTTGATGATTTAATTCCTGCATGGATGTTCTCATTTCCTTTAATTGTTCCACAGAATTGATCAGTTCGCCGTTAATGGATTGTATTTCTTTTTCGACTTCCTGTGTACTTTTGGTGGTTTTATGGATCGAATCGGTTATCCCCAAGGCTTCTTCACTCATCACCATCGATGCTTCGTTGGCACTGATAAGGGTTGCCCTGATGCTTTCAAGAACTTGGTTCAGGATTTTCTGAACCTCCCCGATTTCATCCTTGGACTTCCTTGAAGATTCAAAATCAACACTTAAATCCAACTCCCCCAGCTTGGTTGATTTTAAAATCAGGTTTCTGATCGGTTTTCTGATGGATAGTCGGACGAACCACCATATGAGCAAGCTTCCAACAATGGTTAAGAGAATCAGCAGGTTGATGGTCCATCTGGTATTGTCAATCTCTGCTGTTACTCTGGAAGAGATGGATAGGGATTCTTCAAACACTTTTTGAAAATCGGATTCTGATGTTTGAATCTTCTGTGTGAAGAACGCATTGAGTTGATCCATATTTCCTTTTATCTGATCGTTAATGATCTTCAAAGATTGGCTTCTCAAATCCTCTATTTGCTGTTGATAGTTTTCAATGCTCTCGTTGGTGGTTTCCAACTCGTTTTCTTTACTTGCAATATCCATATTCATCAACAGGATATTGGAGCTTTTGGATTTGTATGCTTTTAACAATTCGTCAAAGAATCCCCGTTCAACCGGTGGAATGTCTTCAGAATCCACGATGGCATCGGACAAGCTCTTTTCCAGTTTTCGAATGTCTGTCTTGTATTGCGTTGCCTGATCCTGTTGCGTCATCATGCCCCTGACGGCAAACTTTAACTGTGTGAACGCCTCATAATCGTTAATCCATCCAAATACTTCGCCATTCCAAAACACTTCACATTCATAGAGTGTTAAATCGGAAATATTCAACTCATCGATCAAACCCTTTATCGCCTCTTCCGTCGGTTCGAGATTGGATGATTTAAAATCATTGATTTGATGGAGAATGGTATCGGTTTTTGCCTGATCAACGGACAACAGCTGCTGGTAATTTTCTTTTGCCTCTTTGATTTCACGGTTCTTCTGGGCAACCATGTTTTGCTGATAATCATCTACCATTGACGAATAGTATAATTCACTTTCCTTCAAGTTAAAAACCTCTAAAACATTACTGTTCAAAGAGTCCAGCACGTTGATGATCTGTTCGCTGTTTTCCAGTGTATTGACCTGTTGATAGAATGTGTTGTAATAGGCTTTGAAACTGTCTAAGTATCGTTCCATTTCCTCCTGGTTGTTAACATAGCCTAGCAGCAGCACCTCTTGAATCATGCCGGTTTCCTGCTCTTTTAACTGTGAAATAGAGGAAAAATCCTTATAGCTTGTTTCCGAAATGCTCAAGTTTTGTTTGATCCCCTCTCCGAAATCCGACAAACTTCCAAAAGAATAATTCGTCAGCAGAAAAATGACGGATAACAGGAGAATGATGATAACAAAACCCCAAAAAACCTTTGTTGTTATCTTCATTAAACATCATCCTTTATTTAGCCTTTTACAGCACCTACCGTTAACCCTTCGATAAAATATTTTTGGAATATCAGGAATACAACCAACGGTACGGCTGCCGTTATCAGTGACGCTGCTGCAATTAAATTCCACGAGGCATGATACTGCCCTTTGAGATTGACCAATCCCAACGTAATCGTCTTGATTTCGTCGGAACTCAGTAAAATCAGCGACCATAAATAATCATTCCAAATCCAGGTAAATTCCAGAATACCCAATGCGGCAATGGCGGGAATCGTCAAGGGTAATGCGATTTTGGCATACACAACGATATCCTTTGCCCCGTCAATCTTGGCCGATTCGTACAAACTGACCGGTATGGATTTCATGAAATTACGAAGAAAAAAGGTGCAAAATCCCAGTTGAAAGGCAATGTGAAACAAAATGACACCTTGGTACGTGTCGTAGATATTCAAGGTGTTGGATAATCGGAATACGGGGATCAGCAGCATTTGGAAGGGGATCAGCATCCCGCTGACAAAGACCAGTAAAATGGTTTTTGAAAACTTAAAATCGTAATAGGCCAGGGCAAAAGCGGATAATGTGGACAGTAAAAGCGCCCCCAGAACAGACGGAATGGTAACGATAAAGGTATTCTTAAAATACGTTCGCATATTTCCGGTTGTCCATGCCTCTTTGAAATTTTCAAATTCCACTTTTTCAGGCGGTTTCCACCAGTATTCACTAGCCATGATCTCATCCATGGATTTAACGGAAGTAAAAGCGGCAATGACAAACGGGATGAGCCAAACAATCACGATTAACGTTGAAATGGTGTAAAAGGCAAAAATGGTAAATTTCTTCTTTTTATTCATACGATCATCCTTCCGTTTTTACGACGTTGTTGAGATAGACAATGATAAATCCGAGGGTGATGATGAATTGAATCACCGCAATGGAAGAACCATATCCCATTCGATAATTGTTAAAGGACTCGATGTACATATAATTGGCCAAAACGCTGGAAGAATTAAACGGTCCGCCTTGAGTCATGGCGTACACAATATCAAAAGCCCTTAAAGAATCAATCACACTGATGGTGATGGCAACGATGGTTGCCGGTTTCAGCATGGGCAATATTACGGCAAAAAACCGCTGTCCCCAATTGGCACCATCCACGATGGATGCTTCCACCAATTCAGGGGGGACATTCTTTAATCCAGCCAAATACAACACCATCACATAGGGGATCTGTCTCCAAATGGCAGCGAAAATCAGCGAAAAAGTGACAAAATCCGGATCGCTTAACCATGGAAATCCCCTCTCAGCCATACGTGAAGCTTGTACTTTGAACCCTGTCATCTTGTAAATAATCAAAGAAGCACCCAACATCACGGCCAAAGCGATCAGTCTGACCATCCATCGTTTGGAACTTGTTCGATACTCCAGCTTTCTGTTGAACAACCATCCCACCAGAAATCCCAAGGCTACCGGCAGGGCAATGAAAAGAAGAAATACCGCCAATCCGTTTTCGATTTATAAAGGACGCACATTGAGTGCGTCCTTATATATCAATCGT